>JAJPJF010000509.1 GCA_021324415.1 Nostocales cyanobacterium Centralia_MAG_434 | reverse complement strand
ACGCTATATCTAGAATTAGACGTGCTGAAACTGCAAGTAATGTTAGCATTCTTAGACGAGGATAAGCACTTTCTCCTCGCCCAGATTTAGATTTACCAAATTTCTCAAAATTACTTTTGGTATCAGGCATTGTACCTGTAGTACCATCAAATATTACTGTAATCCATCCATTAAAGTCCGGTTGTAATGTTTTAAAATTATCTGTAATTTTTTGAAAAATTACTTGAAAAACTGTTAATCCTATTCGGACTCTAGCGTGGGTCATTGTACCATCAGCTATGACTTTTTTAGGGAGTTTACATGATAACCATCTGATACCTGATATCATCCAATTTACTACTGATGGATAACTTAAATCCCTACGTATAGTCGAAAGAATTACAAACCAAATTACAAATGTTGGTGCTAAAACTGTTCCACAACGGCATTGCCACATGTTTTGTGTAATCAGAGATTCTTTGATTATATTTGATAAGTGTGAGTTAAAAAAATCTAGGCTATATTCATGTGTAATTTGAGCAAGATTTTGATGATGTTCTTTTTGAATTCCCATAAATGCTAAGCATGTTCGTCACCTTTAAACACACTCAGATACAATTGCACTTTTGTCAATATGCCTTTTTTACAGACCAGTTATGCAATTGCTTCGGGGAACACTAACAAAGCTGATTTGAGTGGGAAGGTGTTATTCTCAAAATTACCTGACTAAAAGTTCAGTCTTTCGTTATAACTCTTGTTGTTATATATTCAGTTTAAAAACAATATATTATTTGTACTGTTAATTAATAACCTTTTTTTTGATGTTATTAATCTTTAATACCTTATTTTTTATTGATTTCTTTATAATAAATTATCTTCTATCAAGGTGCTTTTGAGGTTGTAATCTGCCTATGGTTTATTAATTTCATTCACGGGTATTGGATTTAAAGGTGCATCATGATAAGCGAATGCTAAAGTACGCATGCCACGCGCTTGGTAACTCACAAGAGCTTCTGCTAAAGCGGCTGTGTGACTAGCAATTGGTTCTACACCGCTTTGAGTCAAAATGTGAGCACAACGACCCAAAACAATTTCTGGTGCCCCTTTCACATGAAGAATGCGATGACCAGTGACTGCTGAGACACCCAGGGTTGCCATATACTTTCTCTCACTTGAGAAAGTCCATTGATAGGTGATTGTAAAATTTGCTCGATAGCGAATGTAATCGATGTTTCTCTTATTTAGCCATAGCAGCAATGCTCCCTCTGTGGGATTCCCAACTGGACGTAAGGGCTGGCGTGGCTTTTTCGTTAAATTGGCTGTGGTATTAGCACTTATTGCTTCTGCTATCAGCTTTTGAGCATAACTTGGTTCTTTTTGTTTTGCGATTTGCTGAGTGTTTAAACAAGGAAAATTAGCTTCATGCAAGCGCATTTCATTCAGCGTGAGTGTGCCTGTTTTATCTGAGCAGATGACTGTAATTGCACCAATAGCTTCGCATGCATTCAGTCTGCGAACTAAATTATTCGCTGCCGTCATTTTTCGCATACTGTATGCCAGGCTTAGGGTGACACTCATTGTCAAGCCTTCTGGGACAGCAACGACAATAATTGTCACCGCAATCATGAAGTAGTTGAGCAATTGTTTTGCAGCATGTAGTGGCAAGCACTCAGAAAGGTGTTCGGGCAACAATCCAAATGTATACCCAATACCTAAACCCAATTCATAGGTCACTAGTCCAAGACCTATGGTTTTGAGCCAGCCCATGAGACTATTATCTTCCAACCATTCAGGCTGCTTGATATTAATCTTGACTAACTCTAGTCCACTGTAGAAAACTGATAACCAGACACGTCTGCCAGCAATCATTCCACTTAACATTAGTACCACTGTGAAATACCACTGCTCAAAAGTTAAGTTTAATTCTCCACCAATGGCACTAGACAGAAGAATGACAATAAATGTCACAGCAGCCACCCCAAAGGCAACAATACCTATCAGTTGACTGAGTTTTTCTAATTGAGTATTTAAAGGTGTTTGTTCCTCGGTATTAGAAGTCGCTGCACAAGCTGCTTGACCAATTTCGGTTTGATCTCCGACTGCGGTCAATTCAATCGTTCCATAGCCATCAGCCACCATGGTGCCACGTAGCACTTGATCCACTGGATAAATTTTCTGTTGCTCTGCCGAATCTTGTGCTACAAAATCCTGGGTTTCGGCAGCTTTAGGAACGGGGACTGATTCTCCTGTCAGACGAGATTCATCAATTTGTAGAGAAACTGCATGTATGACTTTGCCGTCTGCTGGTATTTCTTCGCCTGCTTCCACCAGAACCACATCACCAACAACTAATTCCTTTTTTGGAACTGTTGTCAGTTCCCCATCTCGAATCACCTTCACTGGTTCTTCATCATTCACCTGATTGAGGATATCGAATTCCTTGTTGGCCTTAAATTCATTGAGAAAAGCGAGCATTGTTGCTAGCACAATCGCAAAAATAATTCCAACAGCTTCAGAATATTCGCCTCTAAAACTGCCGATAATTAGCGCTAGCACTGCTGCCAACATTAAAATCCGCACCACTGGATCGTTAAACTTGTCTAAAAACTGCTGCCACCATGGTTCTCGCTTGGGTGGAGTGAGTAGGTTGGTACCGTACTTTTGGCGATTGGCTTTGACTTGCCCTGTGGTCAGTCCTTGTCGTTGCAAAATTCCTCTCATAAAAAAATCTGTGAACGTAGTCGGTCATTTACTCTGGTTAAGTGCCTGATTTTGTGGAGTTTCCGCAGATGTCAACTTCTACTCAAGGCCATGACTTGCAATCCACGTGACAGCATCATGTCATAATTGCTGCTTAGTACAGTAATTTTTATTCACTTGTAAAATAACTAGTTAAAGTATTAACAATAAAGGCAGATGGCAGGGGGCAGAAGGTAGAAGGAATTCATTCCTGCCCCTTATCCCCAAAGGGGACCCCACCTTTCCCAGAATGCCCGAACCGTCTCTTGCGACCGGAGGGAGCCACGGGTTTAAGTCCCCACCCAAACACTTGTGTTGGGTGCTTCAAATCAGGTGGGGCCCTTGTCCCTACCTGTATTTGACCTTCTGCCTTCTGCCTCCTGCCTTCTGCCTTCTTCAACATTGGTACTACACTGATTTACAAACTATAATCATACATTTCCGGAAGATTTACGGAAAATTATTGTCATAATCAATACTGCAATGACAGACCAACAAGAGTATTCTCAATCTGTTCCAGACAAATTTCAACTGCTACCCTGACTTCGGAACAAATTAATATATAGTGGAGTCGCGTGAGTATGTTAACAAAAGTTAGTCCAATAGCACACAGTTAATTTTTGGAACTTTTTTTAGAGATAAACAAGTCCAGACGACCGTGCAGCTGCACAGACACATGGACGAAAAATATAATTGTTTGAGTTGCAAGCTGCTACACAATCACAACGACCAGTCTAATTTACATGTGTGAGGAAGTCAGTGTTAGACAGAAAATCTGACAAACAAGCTTCATCGAAGCCAAAAACAGATCAACCAGTGACAACAAAGCAACAATCGCCATTGCGCAACCGTTGGCTAACGCTGGGGTTAGGATTGGGTGGAGCTGCTGCTGTCGCTGCAACTTTGGGAACTCTGTTAGCTGTATTTGTTGCTAGTAGACCTTTAAAACAGGGTTCAGCCTCTTCTGAGTTGTCTAATAGTCCTGAAAACCTGACTGATGTTTTTCATTCCAGCCTGACTCACCCTGTGAATCTATTGGTTTTGGGCATTGACAATGACGATAGCTTTGTGAATCCACGCTTAAGTACCCACCCAACTTCAAATGATGCCCTTGCAAGTAATACTGACACCATGTTGTTAGTCAGGTTTTTACCGGATACCCGTCAAATCAATGTCCTCTCAATTCCCCGAGATACGCTAGTGCGGTTACCAGGAGTAGGAGTTGCAAAAATTGACAGTACCAACTGGCGAGGTGGGATCAAGCTAGCAGCAGCAACTGTGAGCCGTCAGCTGGAAAATGTTCCAATTGACCGCTACATCAGACTCAGTAGAAATGGATTTATTCATCTGGTGGATGCTTTGGGTGGGATAGAAGTGACTGTACCCAAGAAGATGGATTATGTAGACAACACCCAACACTTGAACATTCATTTTCTGCCAGGGAAGCAAAAGCTGAATGGTCAGCATCTGGAAGAGTATGTCCGCTTTCGCCATGATAAGTTGGGAGATATTGGGCGAGTACAGCGACAGCAAGAAGTTCTCAAGGCAATCCAGCGTACTTTGCTACAGCCGGAAACGATTGCCAAGTTACCAACCCTGATGCAGATTGCACAGGAGAACATAGATACAGACTTGTCGTTAGATGAAATGCTGGCATTAGTCCGTGCCGTGTTAACCAACGAGCGCGAGCGGAACAATTTTCTGATGCTACCTGGCCGATATAGTCGTCGTGATGAGTATCCCAGAAGCTACTGGATTGAAAACACACTAGCAGCAGCCCCCATCCTAGCTCGATACTTTGATGTCCACACTCATTCTGGAACACCAGAAGTGACATCTTCTGTCTCACCTAGTCACTTAAAAATTGCTGTGACTAATGCTATAGGTCAACCAGGGTTAGGGGAACGTGCAATTGCAATGCTTCGGCAACAGGGGTTCACGAATGCTCGTCTGAGTGACCATGATGTTAACCTGAGCGCTGATGCGAGCGCAAAGACTCACATTATTGCTCAACATGGCAATCCAGAAGATGCGAATGCAGTGCAGAAAGTACTAGGTATGGGACATGTGCAGGTATCAGCAACAGGTGACATCTGGTCGGATGTGACCATTGTGATTGGAGCCGATTTCCCCTCACAACCTCAGCAGTAGCTTTGGGGAGATCCAAAAAATAAAATTGCCAGCCTGAGCCTGCCTTCGGCAGGGCCGAACGTGGTCTCTCCGAGAGAGATCAACTTTCAAAGGCGTCGCATCTTCCGTAAAAAATGAGGTCGAGGGTCTTCTAAGAGGAGAGGGGAACCTTCTTTAGTTAATTAGTTAGTGTTCAAACGAAGCTCGTTTTGTATTAAGGTTCCCCTCTCCAAAGAGACAAAGTGCGTGGCAGGCTTTATACAACAACTAGCTAGCCAGAACACTAACGAATTAACCAAGTAGCCTGCCTCATTTTTCGCTTGTTTATCCAAGGGCTGGACATTTATTTACTTGTAAGTGCATAGGAAGCCGTTAACTCAACATGGTAGATCTAGATGAGAGTGAAGCTAATGTTGTGCAGTTGATGATGATATTGCATCAGTAGTGCAAGATTATCGGCACTAGTATTATCATCACTACTGATGCTATAGCTACTAGTATCGTCAACAGTATTGTGGTAGTTGCTCAAAAGTTGTGACCAAATGTCTGAGTTGATTAACATATTGTTGTCATTAACTAGAGGGCTAAGCTCTGAGTTAGAAATTGCAGTTATCTTCTCAGTTATCGGTTGAGCACTGAAGCTAGTGTTAGCATTCATGCTGTTGAGCATCGGGCTGGTTTTCAAGCTAAAGGCTGCGGCTTGTGCACTATTTTGTGCTGTCTGGGTAACAATCTGACGGACTTGAGCATCAGTCAAATTGTGGTTAGCACTCAGCATCAGAGCAACCACACCAGCAACGAAAGGTGTTGCCATCGATGTACCACTATAAGTCGCATATTTATTACCTGGAATGGTAGAAGAAATATTCACTCCAGGTGCTGTAACGTAGTCAACGACGTTAGCTCCCGCATAATTAGAGAAACTGGCTATTTGATTATTCTGATCAACCGCACCAACTGCTAGCCCCCAGTTGTTGGCATAACTTGCTGGATAATCGGGGGTGTCGGCACTATCATTGCCAGCTGCCATGACAACAACAACTTTTTTGCTACTGGCATATTGAATGGCTGACTCTAAAGCACTGTTAGGATAAGCACCACCCAGGCTCAGGTTAATCACATTAGCTCCATGATTCACAGCATAGTAAATGCCATCTGTAATGGTACTATCGGTGCCAGAACCAGAGTTATCCAAAACTTTGACTGGCATAATCTTGGCATTATAGGCAACACCAGTGATGCCAGAGCCATTGTTCTCTCCAGCAATGATACCAGCAACATGAGTACCATGACCAATTTGGGATGTGTCAAGGACGTTGTTATTGTTGTCTACAAAGTTCCAGCCATGAACATCATTGGCATACCCTTGGGCAGCATCATTATTGGGATTTGTCCAGATATTATTTTTCAGTTGTGTATCGTTATAATCTACCCCAGTATCGAGAACAGCAACGACAACCCCCTGACCTGTATATCCCTTGGCCCAAGCTTCTGGGGCTTTTACCAAGTTATCTCCCCAATTATTGCCACCCACATTAGGAACATTAGAAAAGGTATTTTGACCTGCAGCTTGAGCCACAGCTGCTGCGGCATTAATTAGGCCATAGCCGGTCATAGAGTTATACATTCCACTAGTGCTCACAGAAGTCGCACTAAACTGCTGATTAGGGTCTGTTTCTAAATCACTCATCCCTGGATTAAAACTACTATAACTACTGAAGCTCAAGCTATAGCTATTGTTGAGATTTAGGTAATTATCAGAAGAAACAGGAGTAATATTTAGACCATTATCAGATAAGGAATTGTTACTGGTATAATTAATAAGCATTAGTAGAACTCACCTTAAAAATGGCAATTTATTTTAGGCAAGATGAACTGTCTAGCCCTTAATCAACTTAGGGCTATAAAAATCATTTTCATTAATTAAATAATTAATCTCTTCTTTGGTTTAAAAATGATATTTAATTAACAAATCCATAAAATAGAACTAGAGACTTGAGAAAAATATGAAAGTTAGCTGCATAGTGGAGTGATTAATATATCACAGTTTCTATTCACTAGAGAAAGCAGATAAGAGACAATATTTATGATTTTCAATTCTCAATTTGCAATGCTTGTCATAGGCAAACTGCATTGATGAGAACATTGATTTTCTAGAAAATACTTAGCAAAATTATTAACTTCGAGTTCAGGAGAAACCCTTAAAAATACTAGGTATCTTTTCAAGAAAATTAGAAAAACATGTATGTTATTTCCGAACTTTTTATTTAAAAAAAATATTAAAAGACTAGCAATGTTCACATATCACTCTTGAAAACTATTTGAAAAAACGATTAAAAGATGGATGACGATGAAGGCAAAATAAAAGTTATGTTGTCATCTCAAAATTCTTTGAACTCTACTACAAGTTCCACTGCATTACAATCTTTGTTACCTTCAGATACTCTTCTAGGCTCACTTGATTTAAATAATCTTTCCATTTTAGGAAGCTCATTACAACCACTGCAAGATGGCTTGAGTTCTTTTGAGAGCTTCCCAAGTTCATTACAATCATTCCAAGATGGTTTGGGTTCTTTTGGGAGCTTGGGAAATTTGTCAGTGTCACAAGAACAAGTATCAACGCAGTCTCTATTAGCAACAAAAAACTCTGATCCGATATTTAGTAGTCCGGCAGTCTTGGCAGATTTTAATGGTGATGGCAAGACAGATAAATTCTGGCGGAACTCTCAAACAGGTGAGAACCAGATTTGGTTGATGGATGGGACAAAAGTCATATCTAAAGCTTCACTGCCAACACTTGGTTCACAGTGGACTTATCAGTTTGCTGATTTCAACGGCGATGGTAAGACTGATCTGCTGTGGCATAACACTCAAACAGGAGAGAACCAAGAGTGGCTGATGAATGGCACAACAATAGCTTCTCAAGCTACACTGCCAACACTCAGTTCAGCCTGGACACCAAGCATTGGCGATTTCAATGGTGGGAGCAAAACTGACATCCTTTGGCACAATACTCAAACAGGTCAGAACCAAGTGTGGCTCATGAATGGTGCTACACCCTCTGAGTTGGCGCTACCAACAACGACTGCCACTGCAAAAGCGAGTATTGGTGATTTCAATGGCGATGGCAAGACAGATATTCTCTGGCATGATGATTCTACTGGCAGCAATACCGTTTGGTTGATGAATGGTGCCACACCCACTGCATCTAATCTCCCAACACTGGGTGCAGGTTGGACACCAAGCATTGGCGATTTCAATGGTGGGAGCAAAACTGACATCCTCTGGCACAATACTCAAACAGGTCAGAACCAAGTGTGGCTCATGAATGGTGCCACACCCTCTGAGTTGGCGCTACCAACAACTACTGCTACTGCAAAAGCGGTTATTGGTGATTTCAATGGCGATGGCAAGACAGATATTCTCTGGCATGATGATTCTACTGGCAGTAACACCGTTTGGTTGATGAATGGTGCCACACCCACTGCATCTAATCTCTCAACACTGGGTGCAGGTTGGGAACCCAGCATTGGCGATTTTAGTGGGAATGGCAAGACTGACATCTTCTGGCGCAATTACAACACAGGCGAGAACACTATTTGGTCTATAGATGGCGCAAAGGTTACTACTACAACTTCTGAACCAACACTTTCTCCCCAGTGGTATAGCTTTTAACAGGAAAGGCAGAAGGCAGTCCCAATGAAAAAATTTCACCGCCATACATGAAAATGTGTTAGTTTCCCGTTAAGGCTGATACAAACGAGGTTGTCCTTCAGTAGAGCATATTTAGCCTGCAAGGCAGTCGAACCCGGATACGAGCGAGGCATCGCCAATTGTCGCTACCGAGCTATGTTTAGTGTTGGTAAGCACGCAAGGAGCGAATCGACCGGAGGAAGTATCCACGTATTAGCCCCCTATCAATTTGATGATTGTTGTAGTAAAGACTTATGCAGGTAGTTTATAGACATTGCGCAGGGTTGGATGTACACAAAAAGACAGTGGTAGCTTGTGCAATTACCCCAAAGTCTCCCTTGAGGATGGCATAAAGAAATACGTACATTCACTACAATGACTAAGGACTTGTTAAATCTTTCCGACTGGTTGACTTCTCACAATTGCACTCATGTAGCTTTTGGATTGTACTGGGGAGTACTGGCGACCTGTATTTAACATCTTGGAAGGTAGCTTTGAAGTGATGTTAGTCAATGCCCGCCCTTCGGGTTCGCCAGTCGCCTACGGAGGGAAACCCTCCTGCAGCGCTGGACTCACCACATAAAAGCGGTGCCAGGACGCAAAACAGACATCAAAGACGCTCAATGGATTGCCGAACTACTACAGCATGGACTGCTACGTCCGAGTTTTATTCCGCCAATTGAACAAAGAGATTTGCGTGACTTAACTCGCCATCGTAGCAATTTTATCCCTTGAACGAGTCAAGAGGCGTGAATCGAGTCCAAAAAGTACTTGAATCTGCCAACATTAAACTTGCCTCAGTGAAGAGTGATGTAATGGGTGTATCTGGACGAGCAATGCTAGCTGCAATCGTTGAAGGTAATGCTAGGCCCGAACTAATAGCGGATGAGCGCGAAAGGAACCATGCGAAAAAAGCATGATTTGCTCATTCAAGCACTCTTAGGTAGAGTTCGTCCTCATCAACGATTTATTCAAGCCCAGTTACTGTGTCAAATTGATAGTATAGACGAAACAATTGAATGTTTCGATCAACAGGCTTGAGGAGGCGTTGCATAAATGCGGGATGAATCAGTTAAACACGGGTATTTGTCTATACTTTAAATAATGAAGTAACAAGCGAATTGAGTTTTTAAGCATATCTACTGATTTT
>JAJPJF010000306.1 GCA_021324415.1 Nostocales cyanobacterium Centralia_MAG_434 | reverse complement strand
GTAGGTTGGGTTGAGTCTCTGGTAGGCTTTGCCTTCTCGAAGAGTAGCTCAACATTACTATTCACGTTTCAACCCAATCTACAAGATCCGCGATCGTACTCAACGTTCAAATAACTAACACCAATTCACAAGGAGAATGATATGACTCGCATCATGAATGTTAACAGTGGCCAGTATCTAGATTTTAATGGTAACAGTCGTCAAGTTTTCCAGAATCCGTCAGAATTTAGTGTGACGCAAGAGTGGCAGATTGAGCAAATACCGTCTTCTACTTTGGTTAAATTTAAATGTGCTATTCCAACAGGTAACGTGATTCTGGATGTTCCTGACGGGCCTCGGGATCCTGGCGTCCAGCTTATAGTCTTTGAGGATCGTCATACAACAGAACAGCTTTGGCAGATGATTCCTGTCCCAGACGATTCTTCTGGCGCATTTTTTCTACAGAATTTTTTCACTCAGCAATACATGGATGTGGGCGGAAGCTCACTGGATGCTAATGCTCCCGTCATTCAATTTACCTTTAATGGAGGTAAGAATCAGCAATGGAAAACTATGTAGGTTGCTAAGGTCATGCAAGATTCCTGTTGCGAGCTGATTCCTAACAAACGTTCTATTGATTGATGAGGATGAGATTGTCAGCGATCGCATCCTCAAGTTTGAAACGCTTACTCAAGGTGAGGTCTACTTATGTCTTGTGCATCCGGTACTTCGTACATTGTCCAAGCAGGCGATACGCTTTTTATCATCGCTGAACAAAAGTTAGGTGATGGAAACCGTTGGCCTGAAATCAAAAACCCAGACGGGACATCACCTAACCCGAATCAGTTGCAACCGGGGCAGGAACTCTGCTTGCCCGGTGCGCCATCTTCTGGAGGCAATGGTTTTGCTAGCATTGTTTCGCCCGAAACCTACGCTGCACTGTTTCCCAACCGTAACGCGCTCTATACCTACGACAGTTTAGTTGCAGCAACTCAGCAGTATCCACAGTTCTGCAATGAAGGTTCGCTAGAACAATGTAAACGTGAGACAGCGGCATTCTTAGCCAACATCTCACACGAAACGGGGCAGTTGGTCTACGTTGATGAGCAGAATACACAGGACTCTTACTGCGATGCGTCGAACAGCACCTATCCCTGCGCTCCAGGAAAAACTTATCATGGCCGCGGGCCAATTCAATTGTCATGGAACTTTAACTATGGTGCATGTGGAAACGCGATCGGTAAAGATCTGCTCCATCAACCTGAACTAGTCTCGACCGATAGCACCATTTCCTTTATTACTGCTCTGTGGTTCTGGATGACACCCCATCCGCCCAAACCCTCCTGTCACGATGCTATTCGCACATCTGGCTTCGGTATGACCATCAATATCATCAATGGCGGCATCGAATGTGGCAAGGGTCAGCAGACTCCACAAGCTCTGGATCGAATCCAACTCTACCAGCAGTATACCGCGAGGTTAGGTGTTACCCCAGGTGATAACCTTGGCTGCTAGAACATAGCCTTGCTTCTCATCTAGTTAGTTGAGACACGTCGTTTGCTTACATTTGTCAACATGCTACTGTCAAGGAGAATTGTATGTCCACAACAGTCACATCATTCACATCTGCTCAAACCTACACTGTTCAACAAGGTGATTTTCTATCCGCGATCGCTCAGAAGTTCTATGGGGATGGAAGTGAAGCTTCGTGGCAAAAGATCTATGAAGCAAACAAAGCGTTGATTGGGCCAGATCCGACTCAGCTTCAAATTGGCATGGTTCTGGTTATTCCACCCGAAGATTCAGGAATCGTTGTCCCTTCTGATATCGTTAGTCGATTAGTGGAACTGGTTAACCAGGAGCGTGGCAAGAACGGGCTAGCGCCACTAAATCTCAATCCTCAATTGATTCAATCTGCTCAAGGACATAGTCAGGATATGGCAGACCACAACTTTATGGGGCATAACGGCTCAGATGGATCATCGCCCTTCGATCGAATGCAGCAAGCAGGTTATCAGTTCTCATCGGCAGGGGAAAACGTTGCGGCAGGGTACACAACACCTGAATCGGTTATGGATGGATGGATGAATGAAGCACCCGATTCAAACGGACATCGGGGACACCGTGAAAATATTTTGAGCTCCAATTACCACGATATTGGGATTGGTTATGCTTTCGGTCAGGCTACCCAGTTTGGGCACTACTGGACGCAGGATTTTGGTACCCACCTATAGCAATCCTTAAGCAGTTATGAGAGTGATAGATTTTGTAGAAAGGTTCCTCAAAGAATCCTTTCTCACAATCCAGATGGGATTGCTATGGCTGAAAGTGAGATCGCCTATCTTGTAGCGTGCGTTAGCGCCAGCGTAATGCACTGAACCAACTAACCACGGTGCGTTACGACACGGATACCAAAAACTACTTGCTCTGTCCAGACCAATTTGCGCTTTTAGCAAAGCCATGACCATAGGGCTATATGCACCCTATCCGATGATCAGATAGGTACTGAGGAAGCATATCGCTTCTATTTGGCTTGTGAACAAGTATTTTGTAGAAATCTTTTCTCACAAAGCCTCCGATCTCACAAATGATTTAGAGCCGCTATAGACTTTGCTTTGAACTTTGCCGTAGCTCAACATCGTTATTCAGCCGCAATCAGGTTTGTGCATTAATCTAGCCTCATGTTCGATTTCTGATTAAGTCTAATCAACATCATCCGAACCTAACGTAAAAATCTAGGAGCATTCTATGAATCGACGTACATTGATTAAGACATCCAGTTTGTTCGCAGTTACTTCAATTTTTTCCGCTTCAATCTCTGCCATTAGAAGTAGAAGCGTAAATGCCCAAATAATTGTTTCTCCAAATAATTCCTCTTGTGCAAGGGGAATCTATGGTGTGTTTCAGCAGCATCAGCTTAATGTGCGCTTTTTTGACATTGTATATCGTGATGGAAGGGGACGCTCCTATCGGTACTCTTCTGCTACAAGCTCTAGGCTACCAGTTGTTAGAAAGGGAGAGGTTGCCATGAATAAAGGCGAAAGCAAAGGCAGCAGCTTCACTGGAATAATCAACGCAGCCAAATCAATTAAAAAAATTGATACGCAACCAGATCTCTCCCTGGCTTCTATTTCCTCAGATGCTCATCCAAGCTTTGATACTTCTAGAAGTACAATTGCCCAGGACAATTCTTTGGCTAACAGGGTTCTTAGCAGTATACAGGGTGTAATGCATTCGGAAGGGGTGAGCCTCATTTCTGCAAAGGTTGACGCTGTTGGCCCTAACGGTCCTTGTCAGATCAACGTTGTTGATGGTTCTTCTTGCAGTTACTGTTAGAACGGTATTCCGCCTGTCTTTTACTGACACTATACAAGTCTTTGCCAGCCGGATTCAAGGCGATAGAGAGGTAAAACAAGATACATTCGTTCATTTTTTTAGGCTGAAACAGCCCTTATAGATTAGCCTTACACACAACTTGAAATCAAGATGACAAGTATTGCTTGAAGGCGTTTTACGCCTTCAAGCAATACAACTAAGCAATGCAATCAATAAAAACTTAGTATAAACAAGAATCTTAAAATTCTTCTAGTGCTATTTTGCGGTATCAGTCACCAAGAAGCCATTAGGACAAACCGATTATTTGAGACCTCTACTATTGACCCAGGTGTATTTATAATCAAACCTTACCTTTTCTTAACTTTTGCAGGTACTGATGAGCATCCAACAGAATAATGACGATAATTTTATCGATATCGCTGAACCAGGAGATGACATTCGAGGTCGTATATTCAGCCAAAGTGATGTTGATTTAATTAATCGAGATCGCAAATTTCAAAGATCAAAAGCTGGCATTAACCCATTTTTTTATTATAGCTTAGTAATGTTTTTTGGCTTGCTATCTATTTTAATCTCAGTGGCTATGGCGATCGCTCTTTTGCCTGTCCTGGCTGGTATTATACCATCTTTAATTCCTAGTTTAATTGGCTTATCAATAATAGGAATTTTCCTGTTTTTTCTCGTCTTGAAAGGACTTTCGGGCGCTTTATTGGCTGAGGGGATAGTATCCGTTATCTCTCTAATCTCTATCAGTCCATTATTAGTTGCGGGAGAACACAAGATTGTTCCAGGGGTATTTTTTGGAATCTTTGGTATAGCAATAGCTTTTGGCGGAATCGTAATGTTTTCATTTACTATCACTGTACTAAATGTTCTGTCTAACCGATGGGCTAATTATGCAGTGATGATTCTGTCAATGGCTGTAATGACTGTTAGTGTTCCTGTTGTCTTTCCTAGAAATAATAAACCTCCGCATCAATTTGACTACTGCATAGACATTGTGCTGACTGGAATCATTCTCTGTATCAGCTTTTATATTGCTATTCGTTCTTTACGTCAGGATAAAAGATTTAAGTCGCTTCGTTTAGCTGCAATTAGTTTTTGTTCCAGATGTTATGCCACCTCATTTCGAGGTTTAGATCTAACCAATGCTGATTTTACAGGTGCAACGCTAAGAAATGTCGATTTTAGAGAAGCGAATCTGACTATGACCCGCTTTAAGGAAGCAAAAAATATCGAGTATGCCTGCCTTGACGAGAATCATAGTTTGCAAAACTTAAAAATTCAAGAATTAGCAGTCAAGCTAGATATTAATAAACTAAGTGATAAAAACTTTAATTACCTCGATTTGGAAGGTATGAATTTGGAAGGTTCATATTTACAAGGGGCTAGCTTCATTGGTGCAAATTTAAAAAATGTCAATCTAAAAAATGCAGATTTAACAGGGGCGAACTTAAAGCAAGCACAACTAGTGGGATCCGATCTAACAGGGGCAATCCTGACAGGCGCGTGTATCGAAGATTGGGGAATTGCGCAAGGCACATTGCTAAAAGACGTTAAGTGTGAATTTATTTTCTTGGAATGTAAGGAAGAGCATTATAAAAATGGGCACTCCTCAATTAATTTCCAGAAAAAATATCCATCAAATAATCGTAAGTTTAAGGATGGAGAATTTGCAAAGATCGCTTATCTAGCATGGGAGAGATACGAAGAAAATAAAACACCCACTATGAATTTCACAAATTATGGCAATTATATGGCGATAGAGCATAACTCTGGAGAAATACAAATGACGCAGAATAAAGGCAACGTACATATCAGTGGAGTGGAAGGAAATGTCAGTGGAGTTGTCGCAGCCGGAGAAAACCAG
>JAJPJF010000034.1 GCA_021324415.1 Nostocales cyanobacterium Centralia_MAG_434 | reverse complement strand
TAGTGTTGGTGCCAATGGCACAAATTCTTTCACTGCTGCAGTTAACAACACAACCCAATCTACTGGTGCCAAGACAGTTACCATTAGCTAATTCTTTTTAACAACAGGGGGATGAGAAACAAATCAATAAAAAAGTTTAGTTCAAACCTCTGCTTTATTCTCAAATAACACAACTACAATAATAGCTATAAGGAATCAATCATGTCAGTAGAAATCACCAACAGCGCTATCGAATTGTCCAGCGAAGAATTAGACCTAGTAGCAGGTGGAGCAATTACATCAGCAGAAGCAGCTAGCTTCTTACAAAAGGAAAATGCTTTGGTTTCCAGCTTTAGTGTTGGTGCCAATGGCACAAATTCTTTCACCGCTGCAGTTAACAACACAACCCAATCTACTGGTGCAAAAATAGTTACCATTAGCTAATTCTTTTTATCCTCACCCATATCTACAATAAGTCACATCGATTTTAGCTGAATAATTGCCATAGGTAGTTAAGATACTTGTGGCAATTTTTTGTGTGGTCATTTAATACAATTATTCAATAGTAGAAAAGTTGCAATTACCAAACGAGTTAAGTCTATTGAATTTCTCGAAGATAACAATGACAATCAGGTTTCTCAATCAAAGATTTAACCAAAGCATTCAAGGTTGTAGCTGCTAACAACCCACCTCCCAAAGTTCCTTCAATGGTAATAAAAGACACGCTTGATTGCATCAATTGTCGTTTAGCAGCAGGAGAATGGCTAAAGCCAATTGGCATCCCAATGACAAGCGCAGGCTGAATTTTCTGCTTTTGAATGGCTTGGCAAACAAACAGTAATACACTAGGAGCATACCCAATTACTAACACACAACCTTGAGGAACTTGTTGTAATTTGTCTTGCCATTCTTGATTTTGCCAAAAAGCAAGTTCTGCCTCTATGGCATTTGTAACATGGGGGTTATCAATTAATGTTTCAACAGCGCATCTTAAGTGAACTAATCGTGTCTGATCAACAGCAGCTGCTACTGTTGGTACATCAACAATAACTGAACACTCTGACTTTAAGGCTTCACGACTTGCGGCGATCGCCCCATCACTTAACCGGACAAACGACGCTATGCTGACATCTCCACATGCCAAAACCAACTCAGAGATTAAGTCTTGTTCAATTTCCGAACGGTCGGAGAGATCAGGTAATAAGCGTTGTAAAGATTCTTGAAAAGCTTCCGGGTGAGCATGAACCTGGGCATCTAAACCACTCCAAAGTTTTTCTAAACCCCCCAGTCCCACTTTAGTTTCGACTTCTAGTAACTTCAGTTGTGCTAGAACTTCAGCTTGCATGATTTGACAATGTTGATCTCGCCCTAATAAACCTTCCAGCGCAGATGCTGTTTGCCTGAGGTGAGCAATTTGCTGAATGATTGCTTGGTACTGCTGTTGAAGTTGCTTCATCAGGCTCATAGTTGTGTCTGCTTCTGGTTCAACTTCTAGAATCTGGCGGATGTGGTTGAGTTGAAAACCTTGCTGCTTAAGAGCTATGATGCGCTGTAACCTCACAACATCTTTCTCAGTGTAAAGACGGTAGTTACTGTGCGATCGCACTGGTTGCGGTAGTAGTCCCAATTGATGGTAGTGGCGAACCATCCGCGGCGTTATCCTACCCCCCACTGCATCCGTTAGTTCTTTGATTGTTAGGCTTTTGCTCATTGATGATGTTTAACCAAATTGAAGTTGGGAGTTACAGAGGGAGAGTTAGGCGATCGCTCGCTTTAAAACCTACCTCTTAACAAATTATCAAATATTATCGGTTTTCCACTTCTTGACTCTCCAGTTGACTAGAGGGTCCAAGATAGGTTTAGTTCCAAACAATATAAGGTTAATTTTCTGGAGTTAGACCTATGACACTACAGTTAACAGTTCCCGACATGGCTTGTTCTGCTTGTGGAGAAACCATTACAAAGGCAGTTAAGGCAGTTGATTCTACGGCTCTAGTGCAAGCAGACCCAAAAACGAAGCTAGTTAATATAGAAACCCACGCATCTGAAGCAGCAGTTAGAGAAGCAATTGAGGCTGCTGGCTATTCAGTTGTCAATCAATAAACTTGTTCCTTTGTTCATACAAGTGCATCTCAGCGAAGGAACAATGTGATGGAAAATACGACACTTAAACTAAGAGGTATGAGTTGTGCCTCTTGTGCTAGGAATATTGAGGACGCCATTCGTTCTGTCCCAGGTGTTCATGAATGTCACGTCAATTTTGGTGCAGAGCAAGCCACAGTAGAATACGACCCCAGAAACACCACTTTACAGGTGATTCAAGACACAGTAGCTGCTGCTGGATATTCTGCCTATCCACTCCAGCAAGAAAACTTAATGAGTGGAGAAGATGATACCCAACAGCAAGCACGGTTAAAAGAAACCCGCGAGCTAACCCATAAAGTCGTTGTAGCAGGCATTCTCAGTGCCTTACTAGTGATAGGGTCGCTTCCTGCAATGATGGGGTTACACCTCCAGTTGATTCCTATCTGGCTTCATAATCCCTGGGTGGAACTGGTGTTAAGTACTCCAGTACTGTTCTGGTGTGGTGCATCCTTCTATATCAATTCGTGGAAGGCGTTTAAGCGTCATACCGCCACAATGGATACACTAGTTGCTTTGGGGACTAGTACAGCCTATCTCTATTCCCTTTTCCCCACCTTCTTCCCAGACTTCTTCATTGGTCAAGGTCTTAGACCAGATGTGTATTATGAAGCTGCAGCAATCATCATTGCACTGATTTTGCTGGGTAAGCTTCTAGAAAATCGTGCTAGGGGTCAAACATCTGATGCAATTCGTAAACTCATTGGGTTGCAAGCAAGAACAGCGCGGTTGATTCGAGATGGTCAGGAAGTGGATGTGCCTATTGAGGAAGTGCAGATAGGTGATGTGGTGTTGGTGCGTCCTGGTGAGAAAATTCCCGTGGATGGTGAAGTTATTGAAGGAACTTCTAATATTGATGAATCGATGGTTACCGGGGAAAGTGTACCAGTCAAGAAGCAACCATTTGATGAAGTGATTGGAGCTACAATCAACAAAACAGGAAGTTTTAAGTTTCGAGCAACACGAGTTGGCAAAGATACTGTTCTGGCTCAAATTGTTCAACTTGTGCAACAGGCTCAAGGAAGTAGGGCACCGATTCAGCGATTAGCAGATCAAGTAACCGGATGGTTCGTGCCAGCCGTGATCGCGATCGCCCTGCTCACTTTCATCATCTGGTTCAATGTTACAGGTAACCTGACCCTTGCTCTCATCACAATGGTTGGGGTATTGATCATCGCCTGTCCCTGTGCGCTAGGCTTGGCTACTCCTACATCCGTCATGGTGGGCACAGGTAAGGGTGCAGAAAACGGTATCCTCATTAAAGGTGCAGAAAGTCTAGAACTGGCGCATAAACTCCAAACGATAGTGTTGGATAAAACGGGAACCCTTACCCAGGGCAAACCAACAGTGACAGATTTTGTTACAGTTGGTGGAACGGCAAACGGCAATGAACTTAACCTCTTAAAGTTAGTCGCATCGGTGGAACGAAATTCTGAGCACCCACTTGCAGAAGCAGTTGTTCGCTATGCCTCTTCTCAAGAAATAGAACCAGAAGACGCAACAGAGTTTGAGGCAATAGCAGGTAGTGGAGTTCAAGGCAAAGTTTCAGGTCAGTGGGTTCAAATAGGCACACAACGCTGGATGGAAGAATTGGACATCAACACCCAAGCTTTGCAACAGCACAAACAGCGCTGGGAAT
>JAJPJF010000046.1 GCA_021324415.1 Nostocales cyanobacterium Centralia_MAG_434 | reverse complement strand
TCTCCAACGTCGGATGATAATTATCTGTCAAAAAATGATGCTTCGACACAATTTCTCTATTTAAATAACAGAACTTTCTCTGATTTTTTTCAAAATGAGAATTGCTGGAATGAAACCTTCTGCCTTCTAGCTTGAAAATCAAACTTGGGCTAAAAACCTACAAGGATATGTGACTGAAGTTGTTCAATAACGACAGCCTAAACTGAAACATTAATTAAGGGTTTAGCTTGCAACTGAAACAGGTTCAAGATTAACTTGATAACCGAGTTGTTCTAACTGCTTAATCAGGCGCTTTTTCTTGAGATGAGTTTTCTCATGACGCTCAAAGTAGGAAGCGCCCAGTTCAGAGTAAGGAGTATTGCGTTGAATCAGATGGTACGCAATTACTAAAATTGAATGGGCAACGGCAATAGCAGCGCGTTTGGCTCCTCGTCGTGCAGATAAACGACGAAATTGGGCAGCTAGATAGGTATTAGTACGCGCCGCAGCATGAGCAGCTTGTACAAGGATAGTTCGTAAACTGCGGTTACCTTTACGTGTACCAGAGGATAACCTTTTACCAGCACTCTCAAAATTCCCAGGAGCAAGTCCGGCCCAAGCAGCTAGGTGAGCAGCACTTTTAAATCGGCTCATATCGATACCGATTTCGCAGACAATCACAAGAGCCGCTTGACGTGCCACACCAGGTATGGTGTCAAGCAGTTGAACTGCTTGGTTAAAAGGGTGGCAATATTCCTCAATTTGAGAATCAAATTGTTTAATGACTTGCTCAACACTTTCAATTTGAGAGAGCAATTGCGCTAAGATAAAGCGTTGGTGAGGTTGGGTGCGACCAACTAAAGCTTGTTTTAACTGCTCTTGTTTTGAGCGCATTTGCGCAACTGCTAAGTTAGCCATTTCCTCTGGGTTTTTATCTCCTGCAATGATTGCCTTGAGCATTGCACGTCCAGATACTCCCATAATATCTGTGGCAACTGATGCCAGTTTAATATTGGCTGCTTCCAATACTTTTTGGATACGATTGACCAAATTTGAACGTTCACGAACGAAGTTACTTCGATGGCGTACTAAGTCACGTAAATTACGTTGTGGTAGTGGTGGGATAAAACTTGGACGCAACAACCCATGCTGCAGTAGTTCAGCTAGCCACTGTGAGTCTTTAACATCAGTTTTCCGTCCTGGCACGTTTTTCACGTGACGGGCATTGACTAACATTACTTCTAGGCTACTTTCTAAAATGTTAAATACTGGTCGCCAATACTCTCCAGTACTTTCCATCGCTACATGTGTACAAGCAAAACTTAATAACCAATCCAGCATGTTTAACAAGCTGTTCGTATGAGTTTCGAATGTACGAATTTCTCGCTTTGTACCTCCTTTTTGGTTTGGCGTGATGACGCAAGCTGTAACCGTTTTTTTATGCACATCAAGTCCAGCACAGTGTGTATAAACTACTTGCATTTCCACCTCACACCTAGTTATAGCTTAGTTTTGAAGTGGCACTTCAAAGATACTCAAATAGCTAAAATTCTAGCTTACGTGCTTTCTGTGTCTGATTCTACACAGTTGCAACAATTGGTAGTACTTGAAGAGTATCAGGGTTAGACTGACTTTCAGGCTCATATTGCACTACTGAAGGACAACCTCTGTTAAAGTGCCATTATGGAAAGTATCATATTTTCATGTTTGGTTGTGAGATTTTCTCATAATGGACTGACTTGAAAATCAAATCTGAGCTAAAAACCCACAAGAATATGTGACTGAAATTGTTCAATAACGACAGCCTAAATTGAAACATTAATTATGGGTTTAACTGGCAACTGGATGTGGTTCAAGATTAACTTGATAACCAAGCTTTTCTAAGCGTTTAATCAAGCGTTTCTTAACACAATCCTGTCGTTGTTTGTCAAAATAATCAGCTCCTAAATCCTTATAAGGTTCTTGACGGGATATTAGATGATAGGCGATTGCCCAAGGGGCAGTGCGCTTGCGCAATCGTTAAAAGAGAATGTGCAACGGCAACGGCAGCACGTTTTTTACCTCTTCGCCCACTGATACGGCGATACTGAGCAGCAAGGTAAGTTTTGGTACGGGCTAAAGCATGGGCCGCTTGAACTAAAATACTTCGTAAAACTCGATTACCTTTACGAGTACTGCTGTTAAGAGTTTTACCACCGCTTTGGTTGTTACCTGGGGCAAGCCCAGCCCAAGCAGCTAAATGTTCAGCATCTGGGAAACGGCTCATATCCGTACCTATTTCACCAGACAATAATCTCCGCAGTTCGACGTGCAATGCCGGGTATGCTATCAACTAACTCCACCGCGTGCTCAAAAGGGCGGCAATATTCCTCAATTTGTTGGTCGAAACGCTCAATTGTTTCGTCTATACTATCAATTTGACACAATAGTTGTGCCAAGATAAATTGCTGATGGGGACGAACACGACCGGACAGTGCTTGAACAAGCAAATCATGCTTCTTTCGCATTGTTCCCTTCGCGCTCATCCGCCATTAGTTCGGGAGTACTATTTCCCTCAACAATAGCAGCAAGCATTGCTCGTCCTGATACACCCATCACATCGCTGGCCACTGAAGCGAGTTTGATATTGGCTGCTTCAAGCACTTTTTGAACTCGATTCACCAAATTCACTCGTTCAAGGGATAAAGTTACTACGATGACGGGTTAAGTCACGCAAATCTCTTTGCTCCACAGGGGGAATAAAACTTGCACGTAGTAAACCATGCTGTAATAGTTCGGCTATCCACGCTCGCGTCTTTGATGTCTGTTTTGCGTCCTGGCACCGCTTTTAT
>JAJPJF010000204.1 GCA_021324415.1 Nostocales cyanobacterium Centralia_MAG_434 | reverse complement strand
CTGGTGAGACTCCATACAGTCTCAAATCTCAACCTGCTAGTTGTATGAGACAATAAGTGTAAGTAGGTTGTTGAAAACAAACAATTATTTATTAAGGCCGGGCATAGGGCGTAGAAAGTTAAGGGGAGCCAGTGCGTTGCGGAGGTGTCCTCCGTTGAAGCAACTGGCGTGGTTACCCTCATGAGCGACTGGCGTCCGGCTCTGCCGACAGTCCCGCAACTGGCGTTTATGAGTTAGGAGTGGGAAAGTCTCTATACCTATGCCTCATACCATTATAAATTTTCCTTAAAGATTAAGTAAAAAATCAGACCTAATTTGTGGCACAAATGTATACTGTATGTAAACTAGCACAAGATTTGCATAATTTTGTCAACCCTCCTCAGGAAGGATGTGCTTCCTTCCTCATCGACACAGTAAGAATTTTACCTCACTCTAACTTTTTTTATGAACACTCCTCGAAAAAATCTACTTTGGACAAAACCCGTGAATGCAATTTTGGGATTGTCTTTCCTCATCCCTTTTGCTGCGGCTGAAGCTCACATCCCATTTAAAGCACCAGTTGGTTTAGGAGTACCTGGTAGACGTATAGCAGCTGGTTCAAGATCAATGGAGAACAAGGAGCATCAGTGTGTAGCAAACGATGCACGCGTAGTGGCTATGGTTCCCCAGTCTAATATGGTATTGACAACAGCGAAAAACCCCGTTCTGTTTTTCTACGTTCCGCAGACTTCTGCACCACAATTAGAACTAGTTGTGCAAGACAAGGAAAATAGTCAGAAATTCGTCAAGCAATTCTACAAGCCCAGTAGTCAAGCTGGAGTTGTTAAAATTCCCATAACTGCAACTTCTCTGGCGGCTGGTAAAGAGTATCGTTGGTTTTTCTCAATAATTTGCAATCCTAAAGAACGTTCTAAGGATCAAGAAGTTGAAGGTTCAATACAACGTATTAATCCTGACTCTCAACTGTTGACAAAATTGAATAGCGCAACTCCAAACGAGCGTGTCAAGTTTTATGCAGAGGCTGGCTATTGGGCTGATACTACCGCTAGTTTAGCTCAGCTAATTTCTGACCATCCCAATGAGCAAAATCTAAAAGATGATTGGAAAGAATTACTATCAGCACAAGGTGTCGATAAATTACTATCAGCACAAGGTGTTAATTTAGATAAAGTGGCTACTGGAGTGGTGAACGAACCACGAGTTCTAGAACAGGAAGCATTACGGTTTAATTAAATTAACGTGTTAACCTACAGTTTGGCAACACTATTGCTGATAGTTTTTTCAAAGCTATTAAGTGGTGAACTTTCTTAATTGCTTCCTTTAAAGCAGTTTTTAAAGTGAGTAAAAGACAGCGCGGCGGGTGAAAATTATACGACAGTTTGTTCCACTATATTGACTGCACATCTTAATTGCAGAATGCTTTGCTTTACCCTCATTACTACCCCAGCCTGTACCGACAGCACCATTATTAGCGATCGCCAGAGCACCCCAACTATTCTCAAACCAGACTAGGGTGCGACAATCATGAGAGTTTGTTTTTGCCATACAGTCTCTTAATGCCGATGCTTCGGCTGCTTGTCTTGATTTTTGTACTGAGGAGCCATACATTTGTGTTGAGGGAGAATAGGCAATAGCACCAAAAGCATTGCCTGGATTTGTACTATTGGTGGTAAAACCTACATTTTCAGCGCTTAATTGTAGCGGTAGTGTTGTCATTCCACATAGTAATGCTACTAAAGTGAAAGCACTCTTTCCTACATTTTGAAACTTAGTGATCTTCATTTTCACCACATTGCAATCTCCCTTGAACCTAACTCATGCAGAACCTCTCATGAGTAAACCATCATTCAAGTCTCAGTAGGATAATTGCTTTGTAAGAACGTTCATTTTTGTAATAAAACTTCACTACCAAACCCACATTATGCAAATAAATGCCATCTCTGTCGTGACAGAGGTGGCCCACAAGTTGACAAACAATTCCTTCAACTATCATTGATAATCATATCCCTCAATTCTGAGGAAATTAGGAACATCATATTAACAAGTAAAAACTACCGCGAGGCATCACCCTGATTTCAATTATGGGGATTTCCCTGTTCCCCCTTTCCTCTTAACACCTAGCAAAATTATTATGGCGACAATGATTGATTGCCTTGACATGACTCGCGATAATACGTTAGCCTCAATAAAAGCATAAGTCAGTCTGCCTAATCCATTACTTACCCTAAAGGTAAGCCCGGAGCGGAGGAACCAATTTTGGGGCGTATCTCTAAGAGCAATGAAGGCTGGGGGTATAGAAAATCAACTACCCATCCAAGACTTCAGCAAATTAGAGAAGGACATCTCTCAGTCCTAGCCCGTCAGCTAACTTCGTAGGCTTTGAGAGGAGATTGAACGAGCAGCATTTAACAAACAAAAGCCTTGCTCTCGTCAGTATCCTTGGCTGGTAACTTTGCGCTTCGTTGTACCTGCTCTCGTTCCTGAGGCAAGGATAGTACTAACTTTGTGTCTGGTATCTGAGGCAGGATGATTGCCTTGAGGTGAAGCTTACTATGTTCCAGAGTACAAAACATCGCATTGCGCTGATTTCTGTTGATGGTGATCCTGCTATCGAAATCGGTCAAGAAGAAGCTGGCGGTCAAAATGTTTATGTGCGTCAAGTAGGTAACGCATTAGCAAAGCTTGGTTGGCAAGTGGATATGTTCACACGCCGTAGTAGTTCGCAACAAGCTGCCATTATTCAACATAGTCCTAACTGTCGTACTATTCGTCTAAACACTGGACCAGCTCAGTTCATTGGTAGAGATCATCTATTCGACTATTTACCTGAATTCATTGCCGAATTCCAGCGATTTCAGATGTCTGAGGGTTTTCGCTACTCTCTCATTCATACCAACTACTGGTTATCTTCTTGGGTAGGAATGGAATTGAAAAAGAAACAGTCACTGATTCAGGTGCATACTTACCACTCATTAGGAGCAGTCAAATACAGAAGCATTGACGATGTTCCCGCCATTGCTGCCCAGCGCTTAGCTATAGAACAAGCTTGTTTAGAAACTGTAGACTGTGTCATTGCAACCAGTCCACAAGAGCAGCAGCATATGCGGACCTTAGTTTCCCATAAAGGGAACATAGAAATGATTCCTTGTGGTACTGATCTGGATAAATTTGGGGGAATTAAACGAAGTGTCGCACGAGAGAAATTAGGAATTGCACCTGATGCCAAAATGGTTTTCTATGTTGGTCGCTTTGATCGTCGTAAGGGGATTGAAACCTTGGTAAGATCTGTTGCTAGGTCTAGTTTAAGAGGTCAGGCTAACCTCCAGCTAGTGATTGGGGGTGGCAGTCGTCCTGGTCAAAGTGATGGCATGGAACGCGATCGCATAACAAATATTGTTGCTCAACTGGGGTTACAAGATTGCACAACCTTTCCGGGTCGTCTAGATGATACTGTTTTACCCTTCTACTATGCTGCTGCTGATGTCTGCGTAGTACCTAGTCATTACGAACCATTTGGTTTAGTAGCTATTGAGGCAATGGCCAGTCAAACACCGGTAGTAGCAAGTAATGTTGGCGGATTACAGTTTACTGTCATACCCGAAGTGACCGGCTTGCTTGCACCACCTAAAGACGAAGCAGCTTTTGCTGCTGCTATAGACCGAATTTTGACTAACCCCGATTGGCGAGATCAATTAGGTGTAGATGGTCGCCTACGGGTAGAAATTGCTTTTAGTTGGAAAAGTGTAGCCTCTCGCTTAACTAATATATACACTCATTTGCTCACGCAAACAGCTGAAACTGTGCAACATCCTCAAATTGCAGCTTAGCTTTAGTTGCATTTTTTGATAGACAAATATCCTCAAGCAATTTCACAATTGGGATTTCTGGGAAAATGATTTCCCCCTTCATGTCTATCAATTCTTCACAAATTTACGCATCTGAAAGACTATTGCTTATTTTTGTGAAACTGATTGGCAAGGTAAGCCTAGGTATCACCATTGGAAACTAGATTCCAGCCTAAGATTGGCATTGCTACAACCGTAACACTTGAATCGATTGAATCGGCTTATGTCTAGACAAAAAGTTGAACAAATTACTCTTTTCCTTCATCAAACTCTAGCTGAATATGAAGTTATTCCAGCAAATTTTGGTTGGCATATTCACTTCAAAGATAAATACTGTGGACATTTGGAGTATCAAGAAACAATTGGATGGCAAGGTAAAGCATTAAATTCTCTTCCAAAAACACTCAGGACACAACTTCAAAAGGGTCTTGTTAGATTTCAGTAATGTTTGGGTTCTTATGGAGAGCCAAAACATTATATAAAATTATGAAATTGTCACCCAGAGTAAGGTATGGGTGACAAATATCATGAGTTGACGTTAACTATACCATTAGCTCTATTTTATGCAGAGATTTGTTAGGTCATAAGGGTAATCACTCTTACTTTTTGTTAGTACAATTACTCCTATTTACCGTTATAGGCGATCGCTTATTGTTTTTGATTAATTGCTTATAACCTGCTAGTAACTTCCAATGCTCGCGAAAGTCGAATTTGGACATAAGTGTAGTAATTATAGGGTTAATTCCCTCATAAAAAACAAAAAATACCCTTATAACAAAATTCTTGCTGTATTTCTATCTATTCAATGTTTAATCTTTAACCTATTAATAATTTTTATATTTAGTTAATTCTACCGAAGCTAATTCCAAACCGCAAAAAAATAGACAAGGAGTATATATTTATGAGAGTGTTAAATTTCCTATTCTTGAGCAAAGTTTTCAAGCAATATTAAAGAGAGCAAAATAACTTATAACTAGTTTCTCTAATTATCTAGTAAATATCCTATTCCTTTGTACCAACAAGTAAAAACCCCACCAAGTATAGTGGGGTTGTTATGTAGGAATAAATGTTAGCTACATAATAATTGTGAAATGTGAAAAACTGAGGGGTACAATAGCTAGTCACGATAAAAACCATCTCACTTATTAGGAATTAACTCATTAAATAGCAATCTAATAAGCGTATAATTACTTTTCAGTAAATTCACAAAAATACATAATAAAACAACTATGCCTAAGATAGCCTAAATTTTTCTCTAATGCTTGCCTGGCTGCTATTTTTTGACTCTTCAGTAAGATATTGGACTTTGGACAAAAAAGAATAAGTTAGCGTAGACTTTCCGCGAACTCAACACAGATATAAAAAAAGGATAGCTACCAGTCCCCCTACGGATAGTAATATAAACG
>JAJPJF010000181.1 GCA_021324415.1 Nostocales cyanobacterium Centralia_MAG_434 | reverse complement strand
TGTTTTGGTGTCAAATCGATATTTCTACAATCTATACAAGGTAATTCCTTTGAAACTGTTTTGATCATGCCCAGCATCTGACTTTTCTCATAAGTAATCTCATTAGTTACCAAGACGGGTTGTGTATGACTAGAAATGACTGATAACCTTAGATTCTTTGTCGAATCCTGAGTTGCCAAGAGTGCTTGAACCAGGAGCAGTAGACTGTAAACTCCGCGTTCCTGTGCTTGCTCTAGCATCTCTAAACTAGAAACCTCTCCCTGATATTTGTGATAAGTCCACAAGTGTAGAATCTGTTCAATTGGCAAGCTTGCAGTTTCAACAGACTCTAACAAGAGTCGGTAGTGCTCAAAGTTTTTAGGGTTTAAGGAGTAGTGATTGTCGTCAAATTGGGTGAATTCTGATCCAGTTTCAACAATAATGTAGGGCACTTTAAGATGCTTTAGTTCTGTACACAAGCGCAAACCCAATCCCAATTCATCCAGGAATATGAGAAACTGCCCGGTTTTAGCTTGAGCCGTTAAAGTTACTGCTTCATGTCGTCGCCAAATCTGGCGATAGAACCAGTCTGGTAGCGTGTTAGCATTTTCAATGAGGATGTCAATTTTTTTGAGAATTTCTGCAAATTCACCCGCCTCAAAGCGTTGTTTAAGTTGCAAGCGTTGGATCTTCCCAATTGCAGTTTTAGGAATAGTCTGTTTTTCAACAGGAATGAGATAAGCTGGATTCACTCCAAACTGGCGTACAACATTTCCTCGAATTTCCTTCAGGAGATCTGCTAACTGGCTATCATCATTAATAGATGTGTGGAAAAAAATGACCAATTGATCGGTGTCGCTTTCAATCTCGCGGACAGCAACAGCAGCTGTGTAAGAAACTTCTACTCCCTTAACTGTCTCAACAACTGCTTCAATTTCATGACTGTAGTGATTGAGTCCGTTGATGATGATGACATCCTTTTGCCGACCAGTAATTGTCAGACGTCCTTGATGAAGAAATCCCAAATCTCCTGTCTTGAACCAGCCATCCTCAGTAAATACCTCCTGGTTTAGTGTGGGATTTTGATAGTAGCTTCTAGTGACCATTGGTCCGTAAATCTGCAACTGACCAACCGTATCTTCCTCAACCACTTGATTCTGGCCATCCACAATACGCAACTTTAACCCAGGGGTGGGTGTGCCCACTTCTACAAAAGGATAGTCCGCTGACCGTAAGTTTACTAAGTATTTGTGAGAAAAAGTAACTGCTGCACAGGTTTCGGACATTCCCCAAGCTGAGTGCATAGCATCAACAGACAACCCATGAGGAGCAAGCAACTCCCAGAACCGCTGTGCTGTTTTGGGAACTATTGCCTCAGCTACCGACAACAAAGATTTCACTGCCGATAAATCCCATTTTCGATGCTGAATAGCTTCAGCTTGAGCATTGACTAGTCCCAAAGCAAAGTTAGGTGCCCAGGCGAATGTGACCCGATAGTGATCAATCCAATCCAACCACTTCAGTGGATCTTCTAAAACGATTTGAGCTGGAGCGTGGATTTGCTGAGAACCTACATAAATATCCCTAATCGAACAGCGGATCAAACTCCCCACATGGTCTAGGTTCAGCCAGTTTAAAGATATATCGTCACTGGTAAAACCATTTATTTGGGCACTTGCAGATACATTACTCAATATGTTGCGGTGACTCAGCATTACACCCTTAGATGTACCTGTGCTGCCAGAAGTTAAAAATAACACTGCTAAATCATCTGGCTGACTAACATACCAATTTTCATCCGGCTCATACACACGTAAATGATCAATTGTTTCAACGAGGAAGTTGTCTTGACCAAAAAAGTGAGACAAGGAACCCACTGCTGGTTCCAATTCTGTGGTGGTTAAAATAAGTGGCTGACCCAACATTTGCCACGCATTGTGCAGTTTTTGAACAGTGGTGTTAGCGGCATCATAGGTCGGAGCAGTTGATATGGGTACAGGTACAAAGCCTCCTAAGATACAGCCCCAAAAAGCAGGAATGAAATCACAATTCTGGTTAATTTGAAAAATTACTTTATCTTGAGGTTTGAGACCTAACTTTCGTAATCCTGTCAGAATTCGCTCTGCCTCTTTCAATAAATCCTTATATAACTGCTTAATCTCAGAACCATCAGCTTGGAGGTAAAGAATTCCTTTTTCTGGTGTTTTCAATGCTGTGCGTCTCAAAGCTGCTGACAAAGTGGTGGGTTGATTGGCTTCCAATTGCAGTGGTTCACCGGAAGTCATAGCAAGGGGTTTTGATTTCAACACTTCTTGCACAAATGTAACTGCATCAGATGAAGCGGATTCTACGAGTAGTTTCTCTAAATCTCGATTTTTGCTTACATACCTGCTTTCAAAATTAATTAGTAAATCTGATAGATGGAGTGAGCGAGCTTTCTCCTGATGTTCCTGAATTATGACCGCCACTTGCTCAACTTCTGGCAAGGATTGCAGTTGCTCTTCCCATCGCTGTATTAAGTCGGAGTCGAGCACTGCCAGATCCACTAAAGCCTGTTCGTCCACTAGTCCAAGCTCTGTCAGTGGTAAGGAGGACAAGAGAACATAAGCACTCGGCACCACACCAGTATGCGACACCTCTTGTAAGTGCGATCGCAGCTGCTCCCACGATAATGACCCTCCGGAAACTACGTAAGCAACTAGCTCTTGTCTATTAGTTTCCCCTTGCCGAGCAAGTACGACACAGTTGTCTATCAATGAATGACTCAGCAAATTTGCTTCCACAATCTGCTTATCTGCAATTTGTTTGTAATCTTTATCCATAAAATACGTAGCGGCCAATAATTTTATTGAGTAATTAAAATTACATAAAAATGAACATGCATTTGTTTGGCTACATCTAGCTTAGCTACTGACTTTCCAATCGTCGAGAGATTTTTTTCAAGGAATTTTCCTAAATTTTCGTTCTTTATGGGACTTGTTATCCTAATACACGCGTGTTTCGGTGTTATATTTTTTTGCGTAAATTTACCCAATCTTCTTTTAACAAGAGATAACTTTAAAAATCCTTTAATTATGTATTAAGTATTTTTTTGTACGGATATAAACCTGAAGGTTAATTCACCGTTTTGCCTTAATTTTGCTAGACATAACTGGTAGAGAAAGAGTGATTTTTAACAGAAAAGTTTGTAATAAGCACTTTAGTCCTGGGAATTGAGCACAAAAGTACTCACTACGAACCTCCCAAACTTTGCCAACAGAAGCCAGTAAAAAGCGTGACGACTGCTAAGCTAGCCATCACGCCTAACCAGAATGCGTTAATCGAGGATTACTTGTACTTTATATTCTAGCTTTTT
>JAJPJF010000159.1 GCA_021324415.1 Nostocales cyanobacterium Centralia_MAG_434 | reverse complement strand
TCTATACTACGTGTGCTGGTTCGAGAATTGTGTGTCAAGAAGTATCAAAAAGTATAAGTATTTTAGCAATTGCTCTTTGGAGAAAAACTTTTTGGTTTACTGACTATACCTTCAAGCTGTAATGAAGAAGTATCAGAGATATCGGCAACCAATTTAATGTCATTATTGAAGCAATTAAGATAAGCACAGATTATGCGCGTTTCACTCAAGATAAAGCCATCGTCTGTCTCTAGGGTTGGCACTTTGCCTGTAGGATTGTAATTGAGTAAGTCACTATCTGCCTGTCGCACAGTACATGCTTGCATTTCGATTCGCTCCCCCAAATTTAGCTCGAGTGCAGCGACTCGAGCCACCCGTGCGTATGGGGAGTTAGGTGTGTAGAATAATTTCATGACCAAAGGTGTTATGTATTATACTTTTTGCTAAGGAATTACCAACTACTTAACCGCTATCACAATCATCTCCACCTGTTTGATTAAATTGCTATAAATAGCGCTTTCTTTAAGTAAGAACTGTGTATCAGATGCACTTTCCGGATAACGCTCAAACCAGAGTTCGCCAGGGGTGTAAGCGACATGCACCAGTTCAAAATCAACATCAAGGTATAGAGCAAGCAGCGTAAAAGCTTTTGAATTTGCAAGCCATTCTCGATTTTGTCTTTTTGAAAGCATGCTTAACCCTACAGGTGTGATTGCACGAACATGAGTAGGGTCGTGGAAGAAGCTATCACTTCGATGATGTGGGACTGTAATATGCAACTTCGCTCCTGGTTTGCAAATGCGATATAGTTCTTGGATGATTTTCAAGTAAACTTCTGTTTGCTGGCCAAGATGTTCCAACACATGATGCATCTCAATTTCAGCAACACTATTGTTGTCCCAGGGATAGGGAAATGTTTCTAGATCAAATCGGAGATCCGGCTCACCAAATTTGTCAACATTGACATAGCCGTCAAGGCGTTTTGCCCCGCACCCAAGATTTAATCGTAGGTCTGTCATTGTAAAATGAGTATAACAGTCACATAGTAGATATTTTAAGATAAAGTCCTCTAAATAGAAAAGACTGTATCCAAATGAAACTTTGCTTAAGTTAATGAATAACTTAAGGTAAAACTCAACAGATGTGACAGCATGACCGGACTGTATATATAAAACTTTATATAAAACTTTATTACCTGTTGTTCTTGGTGCTAACACTTACCTTAATGAGCACCTAAAGGAGAACCAAAAAATAAAAGGTTAATCAAGCGGCATCTTAAAGAAAATAGTTTTTGCCAATTACCTTCTGAGGAACAGTGTTGTTGATTTTTCTAACTCCAACTGCCACGTTAGTACTCCCAACGTTCATAAGATGAGCCTAACGCTTGTTGCATCTAATGTGTGAGGAAATTTCACTTTATGCACAAAAGTTTTAGTTTTATCTTATACGCAACAAATTTCAACTTATGTGCAAACCTACAATCATCAGAACTTAGATATCATGCGTATAATTAGAGTACAAGATAACCTAGATCTCTTTGCACTCGTTCTCGAGAACTACTAACCCCAAATCCCCGACCTCACTACCTTTAACACTGATCACAGGTCATTATCATATAACTGCATGGTTGATCAAAAAATACCCACTGGGATACAGCCTTTGGGTAAACAATATTAAAAATAAAGCCCAAGTTTTACTTTCACTTTGAAACCTTCACACCCTGACAATTCTTCAACCAAAAATTTACCTGAGCTATCTAATCTAAATGTCTTTAGCTCATAAAGACACTTCACCACTTTTGGTTGATTCAAATTCTTACTGAGGGTAGTGCCTCTAAATTACAATTGACTGCTATATCAATATCGGTAACAGCGATCACACTGTAAAGTAAAGATGCAAAATAACACATCTCTACAACAATTTATCCATAAAATAATATTTTTTTAAAACTAATATAAAAGATTAGATATTTGTCAATAACTCAAAAGCTTTATGTCCACAGGTGCAGGAAAAGCACTGGTAAACGTGGTTAAAGAGTAGTAAATAGGCTTAATAAATTGTGTATACCCATTGGTGTACACAATTATATTTCCTTTTATCTTCTACTTCATATACGCTCACTTCCAGCGTAAAAGTAGGGACGTTGCATTGCTAAGTCTCTACACACCTGTGAATGACAAATACATATTTTGATTCTTAATCAAAGGAACCATAATGTCTGAATTGTTTAAAGGAGAATTTTCTCGTCGTCAAATTCTGACTACTACCGGATTAGGAGCCATTTCAGCCGCAGCGATCGCTAAAATGGGTGAAGAACCTGCTGCTGCCCAACAGCCGCCGACAGCACAACCTACGCCACGCGGAGGCTCATTACCACCTCAGATTAAGTTTGCACCCATATCTGAGCAAACCGAGGTCGATGCAGGGGGACCACCAACAGCATTGCCACCAGAAAGACGCTTGGGGTTCGCGATCGTTGGACTTGGAAGACTGGCATTGGAAGAAATTATGCCGGCGTTTGCCCAGTGCAAACTAGCCAAACCGACTGCACTAGTCAGTGGCGACGCTGCCAAAGCAAATCAAATTGCCGAGCAGTATGGCATTAAACCACAGAACATTTACAACTATCAGAATTACGATAATCTTCGCAACAATCCAGATGTTGATGTTATTTATATTGTGTTACCTAACAGTATGCATCGGGAATATACGGTGCGTGGCGCTAAAGCAGGGAAACACATCCTGTGTGAAAAGCCAATGGCAACTACAGTCGAAGACTGTAAAGAGATGATTGATGCCTGCAAACAAGCTAATCGTAAGCTGATGATTGCCTACCGCTGCCAATATGAGCCGCACCATCGTGCCATGATCCAGATGATCCGCAACAAAGAATTGGGATCTGTAAGGTTAATTCAAGCAGACAACGGACAAAACCAAGGCGGTGACTTGAACCAGTGGCGATTGAAACGTGCCTTAGCTGGGGGTGGTTGTTTACCGGATGTGGGAATCTACTGCCTCAATGCAACCCGCTATTTAACAGGAGAGGAACCAATCGAAATTAGTGCTAGAACATTTAGCACTCCCGGCGATCCGCGCTTTAAAGAAGTAGAAGAAAGTGTCACTTTTCAGCTGCAGTTTCCCAGTGGAGTGTTAGCAATTTGCTCCACCAGCTACGGCATTCACGAAGCGCGTCGGTTTCGCGTCTTTGGTTCCAACGCCTGGGGACAACTCGATCCGGCGTTTTCCTATAACGGGTTACGGATGATGGTTTCACGCAAGTCATCAACTAATAATATGGCAGAAAACGTGACTGAGGTAAGGATGAGTGAAAAGAACCAGTTTGCTTTAGAGATGGATCATATGGCAGATTGTGTGATTGCCAACAAGCAACCCCACACCCCAGGAGAAGAAGGTTTGCAAGACCAAAAGCTGATGGCATTGATTTACCAAGCAGCACAGACTGGCAAAACGATTACCCTACCACGCGTATCAGGACTAGATGTGACTCGTGGTCCTGCCCCCCGAACCCTCAAATAATACCAATGTTCCCAAGCTTCCTTATTTTTGAACCTTGAATTTTAAATCCTATCAATGACAACTTCTGCTTGGAGTCCACTACATAAATCGCTGTTTCGCGATCGCTGGATTGCTTCGATAGTCTCTAACATTGGGGGCTGGATGGTGGTGATCGAATTGGAACCAGAAGAAGGGCCAGTTTTAGTGACGATAGAATATTGCATTGACCCTAATCAAGCCGAAGAATTCATGGAAGCAATCAATGCTCTACGAGTGGTACGGCTACGAGATGGTGCTATTCGTTGGGGTATTTGAGCAAGCAGGGGTTTAAAGCAACTTTTCAATTTATTTACGCCTTAATTGCTATAGATAAAGCAAAACAACATAAACAGTGGAATTCACCCTAAAAAACACGTATTTTTTGGGTGAACTTTCTCTAGAAAGCAACTGGATAATTATCTATTGTAATTATTAGTTAAATATTGAATAGTTGACTTAGTTATTAATTGAATATTCAACAACTAAAACTCTAATTGAAACCAACAGAGGTTCGTAAATATGTTGAAAGACAACGTACAATCTGAGTTGTTTGTAGAGTTATCTAACAAGCAACAGCAATTTGTTGCAGGTGGCTATGGTCCCGATTATGGCAACTGGTATGGCGGTGGCTGGCCTGGTGGCAACTGGCGTGGCGGTGGCTGGCCTGGTGGTAGCAACTGGTATGGCGGTGGCTGGCCTGGTGGCAACTGGTATGGCGGTGGCTGGCCTGGTGGTAGCAACTGGTATGGCAGTGGCTGGCCTGGTGGTAGCTGGCGTGGTGGCAATGGTTACTGGGGATAAAATTCCGAGTTCTTTTCACTGTAATTGATCTGGGCTTGCCCCAGCAGAGATACTTGTATAGTCTCACAAGACAATGGTTGCAATTGTTAAGTAAAAATTAGGCGTTGCTAAATTTAGGATAGCAATCCTTACAGGATCTGTAAAAATCAAAAGTTTTAGAATCCTGGTTTCTCCGAGAAGCCAGGATTATCATTTTTTACAAATGAGCAAATGTGATGAACACAATGTATCGAAGACTTGCGGCATAGATAGGACGCATCCCGATTTGGCAGATTTATTTTGTAGTGCGAGCATCTTGCTCGCTAGAGATAAGCGAGCAAGATGTGAGTGCAAAGCACACGCTTCGCGAACGCACTACTTATTCCAAAATGGGATACTCCCCATAGATAGACACATAGTCTAGCTAGTGATTGGCAACTTTAGTTAAAGAGGCAATAGTCAATTAAAACTACGATAATTTGACTGATATATAGTATTTTAGTGATAACACTCTATTAAAAGCAAAACATAATGAGGTGACAAAACGCATCCCACTCCCCATTCCCTACTCCCCACTTACCCAAATCCTTTAGATGTATGTCACATTTAACTTTACGACGAGCAATAGCTCGGCTCGCTGCAGGCATCTTGGTATTTTTTGTCATCAGCTTATTGATGGTGACTAACCCAGCTTTAGCAGATACAACCAATGTATTGCCTATTCCACAACCATCTTTTCGAGGTAAAATCGGCATCACTTACCAAGAGTCAACACCGTATTTTCCTCCTCCAATCACCGCTCCAGCAAAAGCCCCGAACGTGCTGCTTGTGCTATTGGATGATGTGGGTTTTGGGCAAGCAAGTACCTTTGGTGGACCTGTAGAAACCCCAAATTTGACTCGCCTGGCTGCAAAAGGATTGCGTTACAATCAATTCCATACCACAGCCCTGTGTTCACCTACACGAGCAGCTTTGTTGACTGGACGCAATCATCATTCTGTGGGTACAGGAGTTGTTGAGGAATTAGCAACAGGTTTTCCTGGTTACACAACTATCCTACCCAAGAGCGCTGCCACTGTAGCAGAAGTATTGCGGCAAAATGGTTATAACACTGCCGCTTTTGGTAAATGGCACAACACACCAGATTATGAAACTAGTGCAGTAGGTCCTTTTGATCGTTGGCCAATAGGGTTAGGATTTGAGTATTTTTACGGTTTTTTAGGTGGTGATACTAATCAATGGAGTCCGGCTTTAGTAGAAAATACGAAACGGGTTGCACCACCAAGGAATAACCCAGATTACCATTTGACCCCAGATCTAGTAGATCATGCGATCGCCTGGATTCGTTCTCAACAGTCCATAGCCCCTGACAAGCCTTTCTTTACCTATTTGGCTACTGGTGCTACCCATGCACCCCACCACGCCCCCAAAGCTTGGATTGACAAGTACAAAGGCAAATTTGACCAAGGCTGGGATAAATTACGAGAACAAACCTTTGCTCGTCAAAAACAACTAGGTGTTATTCCCGTTGATGCCCAGCTGACACCCCGTCCTAAAGAACTGCCAGCGTGGGATTCCCTATCAAAAGATGACCAAAGAATCTACGCCCATGAAATGGAAGTATTTGCGGGATTCTTAGCACAGACCGACTATGAAGTAGGAAGATTGATCAGTGCAATTGACCAAATTGGTGAATTAGACAACACCATTGTTTTCTACATCGTTGGTGATAATGGTGCTAGTGCAGAAGGCGGTTTGGCAGGTAGCATCAATGAATTGAAAGTTTTTAATAAAGTACCCGAAAGCCGAGAGCAACTGCTGGCTTCCTTAAATGACTTAGGCAGTCCCAAAACCTTTAATCATTATCATGCAGCTTGGGCATGGGCAGGTAGTACCCCTTTTCAATGGACAAAACAAATTGCTTCTCACTTTGGTGGTACTCGTAATCCCTTGGTCATTGCTTGGGGTAATCGCATTAAAGATCGCGGTGGAATCAGGAGTCAATTCCATCACGTCATTGATATTACCCCCACTATTTTTGAGGTAGCGGAAATTACTGCACCTACGGAAGTAAATGGAGTGAAGCAACAAGAACTAGAAGGGACTAGCTTAGCCTACACCTTTGATAATTCTGATGCACCTTCCCATCATAAAACCCAGTATTTCGAAATGTTTGGCAACCGCGCTATTTATGATGACGGATGGATTGCGGCTGCTCGTCATCCTCGATTGCCTTGGCAAGGTACAATCAATGCTGACTTCCAACAAGATCCTTGGGAACTGTACAACATTGAGAAAGATTTCAGTGAAGCCAATAATTTAGCGACTGAAAATCCTAAGAAACTGGAAAAACTGCAAAAATTGTTTTTATCACAAGCACGTCAATATCAGGTTTTGCCATTGGATGATCGCGTCTCTGAAAGATTTGATGTCAGCAGTCGCCCCTCTCCAGCTGCAGGACGCACAACTTTTACTTACTATTCTGCTGTAGCATCAATTCCAGAAGGTAGTGCACCGAGTTTGAAAAATCGATCCTTCACCATCACTGCTGATGTAGAGATTCCAGAAAGTGGTGCACAGGGTGTGCTATTAACCCAAGGGGGACGTTTTGCTGGTTGGAGCCTTTTCCTTGAAAATAGTAAACCAACATATATCTACAACTTTGTGAATGCAGAACGTTATAAAATTCAATCTCCTCAAAAATTATCTCCAGGTAAATCAACAATTAGATTTGATTTTGATTACGACGGCGGTAAAGTTGGTGCAGGAGGAACTGGGAAGTTATTCATCAATGATCAACAGGTAGCTGAAGGGCGAATTGAAAAAACTGTGCCCTATCGCTTGGCGTTAGATGAAACCTTTGATGTTGGTCGAGATACAGGTACTCCTGTCGTTGAAACGTATCAAGTACCGTTTGCATTCACAGGTAATTTACAAAAGATTACCTTAAATTTGAATTAAACAATGTAGAGATAATTCATAAATTACTTCAGGAATATCTTAAATATTGGAATTGATGATTTGGTAGTGCGAGCATCTTGCTCGCTTGTTATGGATACGCACGTAAGATGTGAGTGCAAAGCACACGCTTCGCGAACGCACTACCTTTTAACAATTGGGATATTCACGATTTTTTCTACATTTTAGAATTTCTTAAAACAGACAAATTTACTATTTGCAAATTTCTAAGAAATTAAAAAGACTATGAATGAAATTATCCCAATACTTGACAAATTAGCATTTCTAGCTTTTGTCGTCGCTACTATGTTTGGGACAGGTTTAAAGTTAACGGTACAACAGATTTGGCAACCTCTGTGTAATATCCGGTTAGTGATTTTCTCGCTACTATCAAACTTTGTCTTAGTGCCACTTTTTGTGTATTTACTGCTGCAAGTGATCCATCTCAACGAACCTGTAAAAGATGGTTTGATTATCATGGCATTAGCATCTGGTCCTCCAGCGTTACCTAAACTTGCCCAGATAGTTAAGGGAAATTTAGCTTTTTCTACAGGGCTGATGATGTTGTTAATGTTTGGTACAGTCTTTTATATGCCGATCGCACTACCATTAGTTTTACAAGGTGTGCAAGTCAACTCTTGGGATATTGCCAAACCATTAATCTTTCTGATGCTAACACCATTAGGGATTGGGTTATTGATTAAGGCAAAGTATGAGGCGATAGCTTTCAAGCTTCAACCCGTGACTTTCAAAATATCTAATTTTGGCTTACTTTTAGGTTTAGTAGTAAGACTGATAGTACACTTCAATGAGATTATTATTTTATTGAAAACGGGAGTAATCCTTATTTGTGCTATTTTTATTGTATTCTCCTTTACTGTGGGCTATCTTTTAGGCGGTCCTGGTATTGATACCCAAAGAGTGTTAGGAGTGGGAACTGCTCAACGCAATTTTGCTGCAGCATTATTAATAGGTACAAGTAATTTTGATGATCCAAATGTAGTGAGCATCATTATGGTAACAAGTTTATTAATGATGGTGATCGTAATGATTTTGGGGCAGAGGTTACCAGAGCTAGATCAAGTACAAAGTACAGAGGTAGAACAGGTAGAAGTTTCTTAAAGGTAAAAAATCCGTTTAAAATGACTATAGTTTTTCTGTCCGTCTTTAGTAAGACTCCTGATGGCGGCTGTTGCCCTTCATTCCCCTAACCCCTTGTGGTTCTTACCCCTAGCTCCATTTTCTATTGAATCTAATAGAATGAAACCAAGCATAAAATCTATGATCTCGCTCAAACCACTCTGCGTCCTCAGGGTGGTTTTTTATTCTTGGTGATGTCGGTGAGGATTTGCTTCGGTCTCTTCCTGATGAAAGAGAACTTAGCTTTGAGCGTATTCTAAAGTGGGCTTAGAGAACTAATTTCGATGGGATCACAGATTTATCGAAGTCATCAGGAGTTTTTAAGTGATGCATATTAACTATCACAACCTCTTTACGCTTATCGCCTTTGCGATCGCGACAATACCCGTTTTCCTACTGCTTGACCGCTGGTGGCGCGAACGGGTTTACGACCTATCTGGTAAACAGGTAGAAACCAATGGAAAAAAATTGCCTGAACCGATTGAAAAACAAAAAGAGCCATCACTTGAAACGACCCCTGTAGAAGATAACCAGTCTGCTTTGCAATTGATTGATCCTTCCCAAGCATCTGTTGAAGTTCAAGCTTGTTTAGGCGATATTCAAGACACCTTAGGAATTCCCTGGAAACCAGCTAACTGGAGAGCTTATGCGATGTATCCCGCCGTGATGCAGTTGTTTTGGGAAAGACTCAAACCAGCAACGCAAACTGAATCCTTCTTGGAGGATGCGATCGCCATTAATGAAAAGGTGTACCAAGACGTTAATGACTGGTATCAACCAGGTTACCAAATTCATATAGACGAGACCGCCCATCGGCAGATCCAGCGAGAACTGAATGCATTTAGCTTTGGTAATCCACAATTGCTAATTCAACAGATCGCTTTAAGTAAAACTCTAGCAGGTGAAGTTGTCGGTCAGGATAGGAATGCAGATATCCGGCGTGGTCCCCATGCCTATCGCCATCCGGAAATTCAATTAACTGGGGGACAGTCGGCTTCTACCCAAATGCAGCGAATATATAGTGACATTAAGCAAACTCTGGGAATTCCGATGATCAACTCTGACTATGAGGCTCTAGCCCATTGGGCTGACTTTTTTATTGTCGCTTGGGAAGACATCAAACGCTGGCGTGATCGACCAGAATATCAGCTTCTCAAACAAGCAATTGTGCAAAAAGCAGAAAATGCTGCCAGTCGGCTTCCTTCTGTGGTTGTCATCGGTGAAACCGAAGTCCGCGATCTCTTAGACAATCCCGAAGATTTCGAGCAAATTCAGCAGACAGTGCAGATTTTTACAACAATTTTGCCAGAATTGATTATCCAAGATGCCCTATTCTATCTAGGTTTATCAGGTCTTCGTGCAATTTCATCAATTCCTTAATAAAAATCATTCATATTATATGAAAACTGGAGAATTAGGAATAGTATAGAGTGTCCCCCTTCCCTTGTCTCTTAAAATAAAGCCCTAACGAAATAAAAGGAGAAAATTTTGGTTACAACTCAACCTCAACAAGCCTCAAATACTAACCAGTTGCTACGCGATCGCGTTGTTCTCATTACAGGTGCAAGTCGTGGTATTGGTGCGGCGACTGCTAAATTAATGGGACAACATGGTGCTGCTGTTGGCGTGAATTACTACGGTAGTGAAGCAGAAGCGCATAAGGTTGTGGAATCAATCACATCCGATGGTGGTCGGGCAGTGGCGGTGAAAGCCGATGTGCGTGATCTACAACAAGTCAATGCAATGGTGCAACAGGTTACAGAGACTCTAGGTGCTATTGATACGTTGGTGATTAATGCCAACGCAGATTTTCCAATAACCCCCTTTGTCGATTATCGTTGGGAAGACTTTGAAGCAAAATTGCTTGGAGAACTGAAAGGGGCGTTTTTTCCCTGTAAAGCGGTTGTCTCCTCAATGATAGAACGTAAGCGAGGTACTATCATTGCCGTTAGCAGTGGCTTATCTCGTCATCCAGGAGAAGGCTTTATCGCTCATAGTACCGCAAAATCTGGATTAGATGCTTTCATTAAAAGTCTAGCACTGGAACTCGGTCCTCACGGAATACGTGCTAATGTTGTCGCGCCTGGGTTAACCCTAACTGATGCCACAGCCAGATTACCTCAAGCATATAAAGATGCTTCATCTCAAATGGTGCCATTAAAGCGAAATGGTCTACCAGAAGATGTTGCAGGAGCTATTGTGCTATTAGCATCTGACGAAGCAAAATTTATTAATGGGGCATATTTACCCGTGAGTGGTGGTGTACAGATGCTATGATAGTTCTAATAGACAAATTCGGGGGCTAATTTTCCCTGTTCCCTGTTTCCGCTCCCGTTTCGGGCTTGCTCAACGAACAACCTTCAAGGTATCGTAAAGTAGTTTATAGCGACGAAATCCAGCTTCATACAAAGGATTGGCCTGTGGCTGTAACACATGACCATTTCGCGCTAGTATTTTAAGTGCAGCGTCTAAACTAGGGTAGGCACTAACCCCCACCATTGCCAAAATAGCTGCTCCATAAGCGGCTCCTTCTTCGGCTTTAGGAGCAATGAGTTCTGTTTGTAATACATCTGCTAGAATTTGTAACCAAATTTTAGAACGTGCGCCTCCACCCGTTGCCAAGAGTTGATGAATGGGTGTGATCGCACTGATGACTTCCAAAGCTTCCCGCAAGCTGAATGCAACTCCCTCTAAAACTGCACGAATGATATCTGCCTGCGTATGAGCTAATGACAAATTCACCAAAGCACCCCGTGTATTTGGATCGAGGTGGGGACTGCGTTCTCCAGAAAGATGAGGCAAAAATAAAAGACCACGGGCACCAGGTAGCGATCGCTCTGCCAAATCCATCAAATCTGTATAAGATATATGTGGTACAAATGTATCACGATACCAACGCACAGAGCCACCAGCTGCTAGCGTAACTCCTAGTAGATGATAGCCACCATCCACATGGCAGAACAAATGTACTCGACCTTGTGGATCAGGAATTGGCTGAGCGCATGGTGCAAAGATAACTCCCGATGTGCCAACACTCAAACTACCCAAGTTGAGGTTGCTTGATGAGATACCCAAACCAATTGCTGCTGCTGCATTGTCACCTCCCCCAGCAATGACAGGTAATCCTACAGGTAATCCCACACGGACAGCGATTTCGGATTTCAAGCGTCCGGCGATCGCATTAGATTCAATGACTGGCGGGAAAAAGGCAGGATTGATATTGAGAGCATGGAGAATATCTGTATCCCATAGTCGCTTTGCCAAATTCAAACACCCAACACCAGATGCATCAGATGGTTCTGTCACGGGTTCGCCCGTTAGTACATATCCTAGATAATCTTTTGGTAAGAGAATTTTCCACAACCGAGTATATGCTTGTGGTTCTTTAGCTTGTAACCATAGGAGCTTCGGTAGTTGAAACCCCGTAATTGCTGGATTTCCAGTGCGCTGGATGAACTCCTGTCTGGGAATAGTGTTTTCAATGAGAGCAACAGCTTCACCTGTACGCTGATCGTTCCACAAAATTGCTGGTCTAATTGCTTGACCTTCCGCATCAAGAGGAACCATACCATGCATTTGTCCAGACAAACCGAGGGCAATTGCTTGGTATCCATTTAGTTGTTGAGTAACATCGGATAGAACAGCTAAACTTGCTTCAACCCAATCCGATGAGTTTTGTTCTGTCCAACCGGGGTGTGGAGTTAGTAGAGGATAGCTCCTGGCTGCTTGGGTGATGATTTGCCCTTGCAAGTCAACAGCGATCGCCCGTACTCCTCCTGTACCCAAGTCTAAGCCAACTACGATGTCAGTCAATTGTCTCTCCCAAATTTTTAAGCTCAGAAGGCGGAAATAAGATTTCGCCTTGAAAGGTTGCAGCTTTTATTTTCTCATTAAGTTTTGGGCATAGGGCATGGGGTATAGGTTGAAAAGCCTATCTATTGTTGAGAATTGTGCAAGATTTGGGTTAGGGTTTCTTGAGAGCCAAACTCATATAAACTGTGTAAATGCTGTGTAACTGTATTGACAAAAAGCGATGACTGCGATAAATCACCAAAAATCTCAGCGAGGTTGAGCAATGGTTTTGCATCGGAACCACTGGTATGAGCTAGTTGAGTCAAAGTATCTGCTATTGGGTCATCAATAGCAATGGGGTTGCCTTGGTCATTCCTGCCATTAAGGTAACGGAACCAAGCTGCAACTGTGAGACTCATATAGTTAATAGCTCCTCCTTGGTTCAGCGCATCACGGACTGAGCCGAGAACAAATTTTGGCATTTTGGCGGAGCTATTAAGGCAAAGACGGGGCAGTTGATCGCGTATCTTGGGATTGGCAAAGCGTTCAATTAAAGTCTGTTTGTAATCGTCTAAATCAATTCCTGGTACAGGTTGGAGTGTGGGCGTAACTTCTGCCATCAAATGATCAACGGCTTGCCGAATTAAGGGATCAGCCATGACTTCATGAACGTAGGTATAACCTGACAAGGAGCCAAGATAGCCAATTAATAAGTGACTTGCATTGAGCAGTCGGATTTTCATCATTTCATAGGGATGAACGTCCTGAGTCATCTGCACACCAACTGATTCCCAATCAGGTCTACCTGCACAAAAATTGTCTTCAATGACCCACTGAAGAAATGGTTCAGCAACGACCGGAAAGGCATCATCAATGTTAAATTGTTCCGCTACCATTTTGATATCGGCTGGGGTGGTGGCGGGGGTAATGCGATCAACCATAGAGTTAGGAAAAGCAACCTCCTCAGCAACCCAGTCTCCTAATTCTGGGTTCTGCATCCGTGCATAAGTAGTCAACATTTTACGAGCAATGTTGCCGTTACCTTGCAAGTTGTCGCAG
>JAJPJF010000539.1 GCA_021324415.1 Nostocales cyanobacterium Centralia_MAG_434 | reverse complement strand
TTTCTTAAATGCTTATACAATATATATTGTAGGCATTAATATTACTAAATTATAGTTATTAAAATTTTCTAGATTTTAATAATCACCATAAAACTTCCGGAAGAGCCCTGTTTATTAAATTTAGCTGCGCAACAGCTTATTTGAGTGCGATCGCATCTGAGGTAATCTCAAAAGTCAAATCAGATGAAATTGTTGATGCAGAAAAGTTAATTGAGGAAATTGCTTTGAGAGTAAGACAACCCTAGAAGCACTAAGCACAAATACTTAATTGTTTGTGTCCGGCACTCCCCGACGTTGATCCGAGATATGTGTTTTTTCCTGCAAGATGACCTCAAAAGGCTTGATTTTTCGTTACCGAACACGGCTTTTTTGACACTACTGTATCAAATTATCAAAGCCATCTAGGACAAGGGTTTTCAGCCCATCTTGCAGCTTTTTACACGCATCTCGGTTTCACGTCAAATGCTTATCTAGTAAAGATTCCAGCCTTAGCGTAACTTTCTGTACAATTGCTCATTTAGCCCCACCTACTTTGTTCCATTTCCGACAACACAACGGAAACCAATGTGGCAGGTTGAAGTGTCTACCATCTGCGGATGCCGTGCTGCCGGACGATAGCGCAAGCAATAATTAGAGGCACACAGAAATGAACCACCTTTGAGTACCTTTGTGGGTATTTGAATTTCTGGTGTGGCAGTGTCATAACTTTCCTGTTGAATTCCGCCTCTAGGATTGACCGGAATACAACATGACTTTGTTTTGTTTTCAGGATGTCTATCTCGATACCAGTCCTGTGTCCATTCCCAGACATTACCTGCCATGTCATACAATCCATAACCATTAGGTGCATAAGAACCAACGGGTTCAGGTGTGGGAAGACGAGACTTCGCGTTCTGCCAGGGAAACTCACCCTGCCATACATTTGCCATTAACCTGCCCTTTGGCGCAAATTCCTCTCCCCAAACGTAGGTTGCCCCCTCTAACCCTCCACGGGCTGCAAATTCCCACTGTGCCTCTGTTGGTAACGATTTACCTGCCCAGGCAGCATAAGTTGCAGCATCTTCGTAGGCAATATGAACAACTGGATGATTCTCCCGCGCTTTGATCGAACTACCCGGACCCTGAGGATGTCGCCAGTTGGCACCTGGCACATAACTCCACCAGCTACAAGTTCGCAAATCAACAGGTCGATCTGGTGCTTGAAATACCAGTGATCCGGGTACTAACAATTCTGGTAATGCACCAGGGTAATTCTCTGGTTTTGGTAGACGTTCGGCGACAGTGACATAACCTGTCTCCTTCACAAAGCGTTGGAACTGTTTGTTGGTTACACTGAATTGATCAATCCAAAAACTATCTACTGTGACATTGTGTGCTGGAGCTTCCTCTGGGTAATGATGATCACTACCCATCACAAAAGTACCCCCCTCAATCCAGACCATTCCTTTTCCCGGTGGCTTCCTACGACGAGGAGCAGTTTGCTGATTAGGGTGATCTCTAGCTCCATCGCTATTCATTTGCTTTGGGTTTGATATACGCTTTTGCATAGCTGACTGCTCCTCCTATCATAAGTAGTAGCTTAAATGGTTGGGGCTGTCGGAACACCTGGAGCCGCTGGAATGCCAAGTGCAGCAGACACAGATGGAGGCGTTGGGGGAATCAGTTCAGATGGGTAGGGAAGAACTCCTGATTCCCATTCGGCAAAGGTATCACGCAACTGCGCAAGTATTTGTGGATGAGAACTTTGCACGTCAGTCGTCTCCTCGGTATCGGTTGATAGATCGAAGAGAAATTCGGTGTCTCCTATCTTCAGATACTTCCACTTTCCGCTTCTGACTGCTTTCTGTGTTCCGCCCGCATAACGCCAGAATATTGTGCGCTGGTAGGGCGCTGCAAGGCCGGTAATGACTGGCAACAGGTTCTTCCCATCTAACGGAGAACTGGGGTCGGGACTGGTGCGAGCTGCGGCTAGGATCGTCGCTGTAATGTCAAAAGTGACGATCGTTTGCTCACTTACCTTGTTACGGGGAACAACTCCGGGCCAGCGGATAATCGTCGGCACCCGAATTCCACCCTCATATAGACTGCCTTTGCGACCCTGGAAGGGACCAATTAGGGAGTATCGCTCTCCCCCATTGTCGCTGGCAAAGATAACCAGGGTATTTTCCTCCTGACCAGAATCCCGCAAAGCTTGCAAGACACGACCGATACCTTCATCCAACCTCTTGAGGATAGCTGCGTAGGTTTCCTGTGAACCGCCTGCTGTGTAGGGATTGGTCCGGTAAAACGTCTGGCTGAGGGCTTCGTCAAAAGGTCCTTCCCAAGGCCAGTGGGACGCATTGTACTGCAGGCTCAGGAAAAACGGTTTTTCGCGCCCTCGGGTAATAAAGTTGATCGCCTGCTGAGTGTAGAGGTCGGTGGAGTAGCCCGCCAGATCTAGCGGGGTTGTTCCCTCAAAGAAGTCGAGGTTGCCATCGCCGTCTTTATGGCTAAAGTAATCAATGGCTCCGCTATAGTTGCCATGGTATTCGCCAAAACCGCTCACCAGTGGACCGTAGGTAGGAGGGTAGCCCGCGTGCCATTTGCCAACCAGAGCCGTTTCGTAGCCCTGTGCATCCAACAGGGAGGCGATCGTCGGTTGCTCCGATGGTAACCCGACACTCTGTCCAACCGCAGTAATGTTAGCCAGAGGTTCTCGCAAGCCCACCTCTGTTCGAGCAGAATAGCGCCCCGTGTAGAAGGCAACGCGCGTAGGCGTGCAAACCGTTTGATTTGCATAGGAATTGGGAAAGCGAGTGCCCTGACTGGCTAAACGGTCTATGTTGGGGGTTGGGTAGGCAGCTTGTCCATAATAGGGGCGACCATAAACGCTGATATCAGCCCAACCCAAATCGTCTGCCAGAATGAATAGGATGTTAGGCCGTCTTCTCTGAGCCGCACTTACGGACAACAAGCTCGCGCCTCCAACCGTCAGCAATGCACTTGCCGTTGCCGCACCAATAAATGCACGCCGATTCATACCTGATGACACAACTTTTGTCATGGTTTTTACTCCCTCAATGTTGTAGGTTATCAAAAAATAGCAGGTGAAAAAAGCTGTAGAACTTCGCCAAAAGCTTAGATCAACTGAATCAAATAATCAGTTAGGAATTGAAATTTTTGACCTTCTCTGACTCCCTACTTTTCAAAAAAGACAGCTTAAAGAAGCACGTCTTTTTCAGAAAATACGGTAAATCGGTAGAATAATACTATTATTTGCCACAACGTATAGTATTGCATAAGTTGTCGAATTTCAAAATAAGTAGGTTCTTACGCACAAATATTGAAAGCTGATACAAAACTTTACTTATGGAGTTAGGGGTTGAGCCTAAATAAATTCAGTAGACCGAAAACTTTGGTGATCATCAAGAAATAGTACTGTCAGTAGAGCGAAAAATGAGTGAATTTTGATGAAACAATAAGGGTAAGAGCCGTCGTTTTTGGGGCTGGCAACCGCTTGTAATCGCGATCGCTATGCGTGTCCATTCAAAGCAGAGGTGCTTGAAAGGTAGATTAGAGGCGGATTTTGGTGGATTGCATTCTCAAGCCAGAATGAAGGACTGGTAAGGTTTATGGAAAACTTTTCGCTCTATTGAAAGTAATTCTTGAAATTTTGTGATTTGAACGATAATTTAGCGAAACGGTCACGAAATACTTCAAAAGCACTTAGGACAAAATATAGGCTCTTGTGCAGTTTTGGTGAGCAAGGAAGATCAAAAAAAATAAATGATTGCGCCTTAGGCTTTGACTTTCACTTTGCTCGCATCCTGCTGGTTCGCAGTTTTTTTTCCAATGTTTGTTGTGTTCATCAAAGCGACAGTACCATGTTTAGTTTTGTAGGTCCGCA
>JAJPJF010000205.1 GCA_021324415.1 Nostocales cyanobacterium Centralia_MAG_434 | reverse complement strand
TTTCTTAAATGCTTATACAATATATATTGTAGGCATTAATATTACTAAATTATAGTTATTAAAATTTTGTAGATTTTAATAATCACCATAAAACTGCCGGAAGAACCAACTTTGCTAAGCTAGATAGCAATTAATTTGTATCACATAAGACTTGCACAAATATAGCAATTCTCTTCAATCGTGAGAAACAATCTTCCTGGTTTCTCTAAAAAAAAACAGGTTTTGAGACTTTATAATTTTTAAAACTAGGATTGCTATATCCTCTCAATGTGAGAATGCAGGAATTGCATTTAGAATACCTTGAGCAAAATTTTCAGGGCCATAATTAGCTACAATACTTTGACTTATTTGTCCCATCTTGATTCTAGAATTTGAATCCATATTATGGATAGTTAACAAGGCTCGAGTTATATCTTGCGTACTATCAGGATTAAATAGCAAACCATTTTTACTATTTTGAACAAGTTCATAACTTGCTCCGACTGTACGACTACATAGGATTGGTAACCCAGCAGCACACGCTTCGTTGACTACGAGTCCCCAAGGCTCTTGCAACGCAGGATGTACAAATGCATTAGCTAATCCATACCAATCTCCTATCGCTTGATAAGCTATAAAACCTGGTAAGTGAACACAATCCTGCAATTGTTTTTCTAGAATGAGATTGCGGATAGCAGCTTCTTCTTTTCCAGAACCACAAATTGCCAGCTCCCAAGCTTGGGTCTCACCGATTTTTTGGCGGTAGTCAGCAAAAGCTTCTAAAAGACGGTATACATTTTTGCGTTTAAGTAAGCGAGTAACAGCAATAAAATAGGGTTTTGCAGGAATTTGTGGCTGTCGTTGTCTTGCAGAGGAAGGATCTAGTCTGGCTAATTGTGCACGTTCCGCAAAGTAATCATTATCAATTGCGTCATAACCAAGGAAAATACGATCCTTCGGAAAGCCTAACCTGATAAGATAATCGCGGTGCAATTCACCACCTACAAGTGCCGCATCAAACTTGCTGATACATAGCAAAAATTTTAGTTTTTCCTTCCACCATTGCCTTTGCTCATCATCCCACTTAGTTTCGCTCATCACAATAGCTGATACTTTGTGACGCTTGCACCAAGAAAGTGCAGCACGGGACACAGAAAACCCCCAACCAGGAATCACAACAATATTGGGTTGCAAATTATCTAAAAACTTAGGAAGTATAGCAGCGGCTCTTTCTACATAATCAGATGTCTGATCTTTAGGTAAGAGGGTTTTTAAGGGAAATGTAATTTCATGCTTTAAATCTCCCCAAGCATGTTCTAGGGTGTCGTCTGTCACTTGAACTGCAGTAAAACTCCAACCTTTTTGCTGGCAAGCAGAGTAAGCAGCACGTAGCCGAGCAGCATGATAGCTGCCAATGTTTATAAAAATCACTACAACATGCATGGATTGAGTACCTTAAGTTAAACTAAGTGCAACTAAAGTTTCTTGAGCCATTCTCTCTATGGAAAAATACTTCTGAAACTCTTGCTGTCCATGTCTGGCTTGCTGCTTCAGCCAAGGAAGTTGATTGATAGATTGAATGAGTGCTTGACCCACTGATTCAGGACTAGCATTAGTGGCGATACTTACCCATGAGGCACGTTCAGCAACATCTGATGCGCCATTAAAATTAGTTACTACAGCAGGTATCCCTCTCCCCACTGCTTCTATCAATGCTAGTGGTAGACCCTCAAAATGACTAGTCATGGCGTAAATATCTAATACTGATAAATATGTTTCTGGATGTTCTTGCCAACCTGTAATATGCCATCTATTTTCTGGTGCTTGCTCATGTAAGCGTTTTGTTAACTTATTGCGTTCTGGACCATCACCTATCAGTAACAAACGACTTTGAATCCCTTGTTGTATACTCCATAACCATGCGTCTACTAATAATTGAAGATTTTTCTGGAATACGAGCTGACCAGAAAATCCAATTATTGGCAACGGGTCCACCCAAGTCTCAGGAAGTGGTGGATGAGAGGCCAAGATATCTGGAAATGGACACCCATAATTGACAAGCTTAGTAGGACGTGGATAGTTGTAGTGATTTTCAAATTCTTTTTGACTCCCTTTGGAGACAAGAATCAAAGAGTATGGGTGCTTTTCATACCATCTGTGAAGTAATTTACTTCTTAAGTTCCCCAAGGGACGTTGATGCTTATTTGCAGTCATAGGCATATGCATAGTTCCACCTACAGGTGCAACCTGAGACATCAAAGCACCTGCTACATAATCTAATCCATCTTCGTCATATTGCTGGTTAATCAAAATTGCATCAGGTTCAATTTGCTTGCATACTTTGGCTACTGCAAATTGCTGATTTTTATCTAAGATGGATTGCACAAATCGCAACGGTCGAGAACGCAATCCTCGTAAATTTACACGTTGTATATGTGCCCCCTCCTCTGACAGCAATTTTGCCCAATTATTCATGTAACTAACATTAGAAAGCAATACACATACCTCACAACCAAGCAAGCACAAACCCTGAGTAAGGTATACTAAATAGCGCTCTCCGCCTCCTCGCCCACTTGAATTAGAGCTAATCAGAAGTATACGCTTATTCATGACTTATCCTGTAGAAATACATAAAATATACGTTAATTTGCTAACACAAACTTACATCTCATTTGCTATTGTGAATATTCAGTAACTACACTCGCATATTCCCCAGATTTCTCCTAATCAGTATAGGAAAATTTATATCTAGCTCTTGAATAGTAGATAGCTAAGCCAATAAAAAGTAGTTGAAAACTTGCTTGTTGAAAGGAGTATCCTACCGAATGCGTTAGAGATATCATTGCTGGACTAACTAATCCGAGATAGATTATTCTAATAGCAGTGTTTTGATAATAAGTGGCTAATATCCAGAGATGTTTGAAAATATATGCAATTATTGCGAAACTTAGGAAGCCAAAATAGCCAAATTGGGTGAAAGAATCTGCAACCCCAGTAAAGGTGAGTCCATTAGGATTTTCATAACCATAAAAGTCTTTTAATAAATCTATATATTTATCCCATAAATTAAACTGTAGAGATTTCTTAAAATCAAAACCTACAAGTTGTCCAGGTACCCATTGGAATACTATATTATCCCACCATACTCTGCCATATCCATATAGACCTGTGTGTTCTACTGCATCCATTATCAATGCTGCATTTCGTAGTTCCAAGTAATCTCCCTTCTGCTGTGAGTCAAACGCTTGCTGAGTTGCGTCCAAGACAGCCTGCCATTGACCACTAAAGACTAAATCCCAAAAACCAGCACGTAACATACCCAACACTGGAATCAGAAAAGTTATTGATAACATCGCTACAATAGTTGCTGTTCTAGGTGGTATCAAACGGCGAATCCAGAAGAGTGAGAGTCCGATTGTAATCAAAAATGTCATTGTTGGTTGACGACGGCCTATTAAAACAGAACCTAATAGAGGCCAACCTGAGACCACTACCCAAAGAAAATTAATAATATTAGGTTTCTTGAAGGCTTGTAAAAGAAAAATTCCAAAAGCAAGAGTAGCAGTTTGAGCAAAACAAATATATATAGTGGCAGGACCAGTCCAATTACCATTGGCTGCTACGTCAGGAGTTGTACGAGAAAGCAAAAAATTAAAGAATAAGCCATTAGCCATCAAAGCTATTCCAGCCTTTAACATTTTACTTTCATCTACAATAATATTTAGCTTAGCTAACCATTTTGGATTCGGTTTCATCCTATAACCTATCCAACAAGCAGCAGCACAAAGGCATGATACAAATAATACTCTTTCTAAAGCTTCTGGACTGACTTGTTTAGGATTACTAATTAGAGAAAAAGCCTGAGGAACAATAAAGGCAACAAACATGCTACCCATAAAGAATGGGTATTGATAAATCCGTTCCACGCGAACTACTCCCCAACCTAATAAACCTAGGCAAATAATAACCAGTAGATCTCGATATGTTTCAGACATAAGAGTAAAATTTCATATCATTGATGTCCGCTTAATCTATTGTAATATCATCAACACAATAGTAGCAGTCTTTACAGTATCTCCTCCAAAATAAATCTCATCAAAGCTTAACTCTGGCTAATGTCGCCTATAAAAACTTGTAAAAAAATATACTAATTTTTCATGATTTTCCACAGATCATCTTCTGATTTCTTCATTTGAAGTTTTAAATATTCTTGAGTTTTTGCTTCCGCTTCACAGCAATTGCTGGTTGCATAAATTTTTAGCAATTTATCAGCAATTGCTCCTATTTGCCTAATGGGTAGAATAAAACCATCAATTCCATCTCTGACAATAGAGCCTGAATTATACGTAGTAATAATAGGCACTCCTAGACCCAGTGCTTCATAAGTTACCATTGCTGAGCCTTCACAAATAGAAGGGAGTACAAATACATCTGCCCAACTATATAAATCTTTTACTTGAGAGCGGGGTATTCTTCCCAAAAAGTCACACACATCACTATACTCAGTAACACGCTCAGGCTTGATCTCCAAAGGTCCTACCACTTTACAAGTAAAAGGTATTTCTCCTTTAATCTGTCTGAGAGCTTCCAGTAAATAAGGAATTCCCTTCCGTAACCCCACTAAACCGACAAATAAAATTCTTAAGCCGTCCCCTCTCTGTTTTGGGGTTTGGATGAACGGTTGATGCTGAATTAATTTTTCATCTTTCAGGCGACCTAATGGCACCACATCTATCTTATTAGCATCAACGCCTCTCGTGATTAAGGAGTCTCGAACAAAACTAGAACCACAAATAATACCATCAGCGAGATCTTGCTCTTGGTGCTCTCGCTCCATCAATTCTAAGTCAGCACTACTGACAGTGAATGGTGTTAATGACCATCCCTGCCAATGCTGCTCTTCTTCTAATAAAAGCTTATGTACAAGTGAGTAATCAGCCAGTGTTTGATCTAGAATACACCGAATACCTCGAGCTTTCGCATATTCAAATAACTCCAGACAAGCACTATTAAATCCATAGATGGTATTAGCATCTCCTAAACCATGTTTTAAAATCTGCTGGCAAAATTTCTGCCCTCCCAAAATAAATATTTGGGATGCTTGTTCAGGTGAAGCCTTCTTCAGAAGCTGTGCGTATTTGTATCCAAATTTTGGAAAGTGAATGATTTTGGCATTTTTCAGACCAGGCTCGTATCGATCTAGAACTTTCTTAAAGGCATTGGGTAGATAACTGTAAATTTGAGGATAACGTAATAGATTTGCAATAGTGCTATGACCTGAGTATAAATCTGTGTATAATCTATCTAAGATACCCCAACTTTGAAATAGTAGAGGCTCTTGATAATGTTTTCTAGCACCTAACTGTGCTACTAAAACTTTGGGTTTATTCATAAAAAAATATTATTCATAATTAACGATGCGAACCAAATAAAAATTTCAACTGTGAAGGAAATTTTAAAGTCCATCGTTCAACTATTATAAACAGTAGGAAACCACATATCACTGACACAGCAATAGCGAAGATTGCGGGTATTAAGCTAATAAATGGTTCTTCTTTAGGAGATATCAGAGATTTGAATATTAGTATACAAGGTAGATGAATAGCGTATAGAGAGTAACTAAAAGTCCCAACTTTAGATAACATTTGACCAAAAAAGTTCTTCCAGAAAAATTCACCATGAGAGGTTGTACTCCACCATAGTAACCATCCGAAAGTTAGGGTAGAAGTGAAATAACTAAGTGGTTGATATCCTGATATCAGTGCAGGCACAGTCAGCATAGCACCAACTATAGAGAGTATATAAAATTTTTTAGGAAGACAAGCTCTACCAGCTTCCACTTCAGCTAAATAAAATCCAAATCCCCAAGTGAACCAATAAGGCAAAAAGATAGGTACACCATTAGTACGGTAGGGTAATTTTGCTGAAAATCCGGAAAGAATATCAAAACTGATATAAGCTATGCTTGCTATTAGAGTAACAATTGTAGCTTTTGTTGCACCGTATTTACGAGATATATAGTATAATAAGGGATAAATCAGATAAAAATGTAATTCTAACGCTAAAGTCCAGAAAACTCCATTACTGCCAAATTGAGGTGCTGCTAATCCTTGGAGAGATAACAGACTCATAGCAAAAGCAAAAAATGAGTCATCCTGTCCGGGAAGAACAGATATAGATTGATGGGCTATGAGATATGAATCAATAATTGCTGTTATGCAAAGACTTAAAACATAAACTGGGTATATTCTCCACAAACGACGGATTAAAAACTGTTTAATATCTAGTTTTGCATCAGGATTACAGGCTAATGCTAAAGCACCTTTGCGATGAATACAGTAACCACTGAGGACGAAAAATAGTACAACTGCTAATCCACCGACAGAAAAAGGTGTTGTTGCATATCCCAACCAGCTATTAATATTTGGACTCAGTCCATATCTTTTCCATGTTTCACTCAAGCCTACCCACAAAATCGCTCTAGCATGATAGATAACAACGATAAGAGCAGCTAATCCTCTTAGCGCATCAATAGAATTGAGACGAGTAATATTCGAATTTGGAGCCATGCTTCTAGTTTTTCAAGACACTCTCAAATAGTTGTAGGTATTTGGAACTAATTATTTCAATTGCAAAATCTTGTGAGCGCTCATATGCTTTCTTTTCCAGAGTGACACGCAAATCTGGATACTCTTTAAACTGAATCATACATTCTGCTAACTGCTCAGCATTGCCATTGTCAAAGGTCATACCATAGCCTTCCAACACTTCACCTAAGCCACCTAGGCGTGAACCAATGACAGCTTTGCCACAAGCCATAGCTTCTACTGCAACTACACCCATCGGCTCAGCCCATCGAGATGGCATCACGACAGCACCAGCTAAATTCATTGCCTTCACCAGAGCTTCACCTCGTACGAAAGGATACCAGCGTACTTGTGATGCTACTCCTAGATTTTGGGCTAATGCTTGTAGTTCTTTTAGAGATTGACCTTCTCCATATAAATCAATGTTATAAATTTTTCTCTTTTGCTGACAGATCGCTAATGCCTCCAGTAAGGTATCTACACCCTTGTCTCTGACCATTCTCCCAAAGAAGGCAAAATCATTTTCAATTGTTGCATCAAGTAACGGGTGAAAAGAGGTATCTACGGGGTTGTTAATCACAACTCCTTTTTGGCTTCCCACCTGCTTCTGAATAGCTTGACTAATATATACATGACGAGTTGCTAAAGGCAACATTACTCGTCCTATTAGTGATCGAAGCAGATTTCGCAAGTTACCTTGTGCATCACTTAATTTAGGAATATAGGTTTGATGTATCCAAATGATAGGCTTACCAGATAACAGCCAAGGACCTAAATGCCGAAGGCTATAACCGTTAGAAACAATAACATCGATAGTCGGTAGTATAGATTTCCAGGTTGCTTTCTTGGGACAACGGATAATTGGGAAGCTAGAAGCTTCATCTTGAGCATCAGTAGCACGAGTATCAGTAACAACAGTCACTAAATGCCCTTGCTTAACCCAGTATGTAGCCAACGTAGAACTTACCTGTTCAATACCGCCAACACTGGGAAAAAAGACACTAGAGTACAAACAAATCTGCATTACTTAAACTGAGCATAATTTTAATAGAGAGTTTTCAAGAGTTTGAGCGCGCATTTGCCAAGTATTTTGACGAGCAAACTCTAGTTGCTTTAAACTTTTCTCATAAGCTTCAGGCCGTTGTGATAAAGCTGAATACTTACGGATAAATTCGATAGCATCTTCAGCAGAATGGAAAATGGTAATCCACTCAGGATATAAACGACACTCTGGTATATCAGTACTTAAAATCGGGCGACCACTGGCAATGCCATCCATAATTTTGGTAGGACATGCTGCTTGATTAAACTGGTGATTCACTAGGTAGGGAATCCAATTGATTGCACAAGACCAGTAATACTTAGCCACTTGATCTGATGGTACCCTTCCAATATGACGGACATTTGGCAATTCCAAAACTGCCTCACGAGCTAATCGCCAATCTTCTGGGTTGAGAATTCCTTGATCGTCTCGACCCCCAACGAATACAAAAGTTATTTCTGGGCAATTTTTGATGACTTGATAAATTAATTGCCAATCCAAGCGATCGCCTAAATTACCCACATAACCCACAGTTTTTGGTTCTGGGGGGTCGTCTGGTTGGGAATTCAGGTAGGTATCTACAAATCCATGTGGGTAATGATAAATATGGGATGCCCTCTGAGGATGACGCTTCTGAAGGGTAATCAATTGGGAGCGGGAAGCGCAGAGGGTAATAGTAGCACGTTCGACTAATTCCTTTTCTTGATCTAATATTTTCTTTTCTCGGTTTGGTCGGTAGAGAACGTAGTCATCGAAGTTGTAATAAATCAAACGATTGTCTGGGACTCTGCGAACCCAATAGGTGAGATAAGGGTGGCAAGCTAGGACCCAAGGAGTTTCACCTGAAACTCTCCTTAGTCGATTGCACCATCGTTGAATGAGTTGTTGTAAGTAAAATCGGAATAATTTTTCTAGCCGTCCTGCATAGCCAGTAGGCATGACGTGCATCGAACGCTGTAAAAAAGATGGAGGGATACGGCTTGACCAAGTTGGGCGAAGAAGATAGTAAGTCCGCCAATCGTAAAATTCTATAGCGTGGGTATGGTGGTTTTGAGATATTGCTTCTGCCAGACCATAAGTCCAAGGACTATTCGCACCTAAAAATAGAAAACTAAGTTTTCTCATAACATACAATCATATAGTATAAATACTCAAAAACCACGCATATCACGTAGCCAGTATCCAAAAAAAGGTGATTTCCCAATAAATTCTCTAATTACCGAACGTAGGCGGGGTGGTAAAAGCTGAAACTTGTGTACAGGAGGTTTATATGGTGTTGGTTGTTGACCTTTTTTACTCCTTTCTATCGGTTGCAGAGTAGATATATGATTAATCAGCGCTTCGTAGTTTTTCCCCATGACCGCTTCGTCAAAGTGAATGCGTGCGCGTTCAATGACGGATGCATGAAAAGCTTGATAGTTTTCACATGCATACAGAACTTGTTTGGCAAGGATTTCCATATTTCCCAAAGGAGCAAACAATCCTGTTTTATTCGCCGTAGCAATTTCTTTTGTCCCAGTTTCTACATCCCAAGCAACTGGCACGCATCCCATACTCATTGCTTCTATCGTTGCCATCCCAAATGGTTCTACACGACTCAGCATCAGTAACACTTTTACTGATGCTAATGTAGAAAAAATCACATCCCGTGAAACATAACCATAAATATGAATACGCTCAGAATCAGGCAAGTGGTTAATTTTAGTTTTCCATTCTGGCGTCACATTGCCGAACCAGTGCAGCTTTCCTCTAAACCTTAGCTTCACTAGTTGTATCCATAATTTGAGAACATCAAAGGCTCCTTTTGTTGGATTGTCACCACCCAGAAATATCAAATCGTCTTGTCGTATAGCATCTGTATCCAGTAGTTTAGGAAATGCACAACCATTATAAATTACAGAAAGTTTTTGAGGTTGTTTAAGGCGGTGCCGGAATTTACCGGCTACAGTTTCAGATACAGCAACAATTGCATCTAGATTCTCTTCTTCTTCCAAAGCTTTACACCAGTATCCAGGTGCAGTGTCATGAACAACGAAAACACACCTAATGTTTGGTGGCAAATATGGAATAAGAGCTTCAAATTCTCCACATGCGTTAAAAAACAACACATCCTGTGGATTTTCTTCTAGCCAATGCAGTAGCTTTATTGGTGTTTCGGGAGCCCATCCTCTCAACCCCAAAGACAAGACTCGGAAATCATAATCATCACCGATCCAAGTGGGTGTGAGGAGCATAAGCATTGTTGTGTCGTGTCCAGCCTGAGATACTTGACGACAACAAGACAAAGCGACAGGAGATATTCCACCACTGCGATCACTAGGAATTAGCCAACACAGTTTCATGTTGCTCCAGTTAATATTTGATAGCTAAACAACCTTCAATGAAGAAGCAAAGCCAAGTAGTTGCTTGGAGATACGTGCAACAATATCACATTAAATCAGCAATCCAAAATTACCTCTTCTACATTTTTTGTTTTCGTCTGCAAGAGGATGGAGCGTATCATATCTTTGTATTTTTCTAAATTAAGAATCCTTGTCTGAACTTTTGGCTTACGTAGTATCTTTAAAACTAAAAACACTGGAAAACCAATGATGAATGGCAGTAGCATGTTATTTTGGGCTACTATGTCCAACCACTTCTTAAGTAAGGATAACCTGTACTCTGAAGATAGAGAAATTCGTAAGTCTCTCCAACATATATCCTGTCGTAAAAAAAGCTGTTGAGACCATGGAAGACCAAGTCTTGTTCGATAGGGATTAGCATTTGATGTCATCCAAAAAACATCCTTAATTAGCAGTGCATCTGAACCCAAACAATATTTTTTGACTACCTGATCGGCATGGAAACGCATAGCGCAAACAGGTTCATCAACAGCGACAACAGGATAATGGGAAGACAAAGCTACATATATCTCCCAGTCGGCTATCCCTCTTAGACCAGTGTTGAAACCGCCTATATTACGAAAAAACTCTGTACGATACATACAAGCACTAGGAACAAAGCCACTATATTCTTCAAGTCTTGCCCATTGCTTCTCGTTTCTTGGTTGAGGAATATAAGCTTTAGAATAATTGAGCAAGTTGATTGTATTCTGTTCTGCTAATTCCTCAAATTCTGCAATACCTCCTAAGCACACTGCTGCATCAGGTGCTTCCTGAAGAGCCTTGACTTGCCTCTCTAAAGCTTTTGGAAAAAGTAGGTCATCACTATAAAGAAATTTCATCAATGGAGTTTTGCAGAGATTTACTCCCCGCATAGCATTTTTAAACTGACCTGCATTGGCTTCATAATAGTGATATTCAATATTGAGATTGGGAAACTGAGCTACGACTTCTTTAAGATTTTCCTTAGAAGCATCATCACAAATAACTATGACGAAATCTTTGTAAGTTTGCCATTGTAGAGACTCTAATGCATGAAACAGCATTTTAGCACGGTTATAAATTGGAATAATTACTGTTAATTGCATATTTCTTAGAAAATTAAGTGATAGATATGACTGTTTTTGAGAGATAAGCTAATAATAAGTTGCATTGCAACTCATGATATTGACTATTTGCTCATTATGAGTTTGTTTCAGAATGAAAAGCTGAGTTATCTGAAAACTTTTGTGACTCATATAGTGAATAATAGATTCCTTTTTGATCTAACAACTCTTGGTGAGTACCTTGCTCAAACAGCTTCCCATCTTTTAAAACAAGAATTTTGTCAGATCTCTCAATTGTAGAGAGACGATGAGCAATCACAATCACTGTGCGGTTACGACTGACTTCCTCAATTGCCTTTTGAACAATCCTTTCTGACTTTGAATCTAAGGCACTAGTCGCTTCATCTAAAATAAGGATATCGGGATCGCATAAAATCGCTCGAGCAATTGCAATCCGCTGTCGCTGACCACCAGAAAGTCTGGTACCACGATTACCAACTCTTGTCTCAAAACCTTGAGGTAAGTCTTGGATAAAATCATAGGCATATGCTTTTTTAGCTGCTTCAACTATCTCAGAATCTGTTGCATCAGGACGACCATAAGCAATATTTTCTCGGATAGAACTATTGAATAAAAATGTATCTTGGCTCACCATAGCAATAGATCGCCGCCAAGATCCAATTTGGAGATCTTGGAGATCAATCCCATCGATTTTGATACTCCCACTGTCAGGATCATAAAACCGCATGATCAAATCTACTAATGTAGATTTACCACTGCCTGAAGGTCCTACAATTGCAGTTGTTGTTCCTTTAGGAACACTGAAGCTAATGTTATATAATGTTGGTTCCGAGTTAGTCGGAAAAGTAAAGGTTAGATGCTCAAAAACTATAGCCGATTTCAAACCTTGAAAAGCATACTTACCATCTCGTATACTCAAGTCAACAGTACTGGACAAAAATCCTTGTATGGCTTCTAAACTTCCCCACTGTAAAGAAATTTCTGATCTTAAATGATTTAGGACACTGACTCTAGGCTGAATTCGGAGCAAGGCTAACATATATGTTAGCAAAATAGAGAGATTGATATTTCCTGAAGTTGCAAGAGTTCCTGCTCCTACAAGGAGGATACTTACTAAAATTAAAATTCCCGCTGTTTCACTTAAAGGTCCAATAGCCGATAAAATCTTGTAGGACTTTAATTCTTCTTTGTAACGATTATTAAGAGATTGCTTGGCCTGCTGCAATTCTCTTGATTCTGCATTAAAGGATTTGACAACTCTCATACCACTAATAGTCTCAGTAATCAATGCAGAAAAGGCTTCAATACCATTGACAACTTTGCCACCATGAATCTGAACTTGCTTGATTACCCTTCGTAAGGATAATGCAACAATTGTTAAACTAAATACTGTAAATATAGTTAGTTTTGGAGATAAAATAATTAGGAATGATAACAGGAAACCAATTACTAATATTTCTTTAATGATATCAAGGCAATAATAAAATATGGGCTCACTACGTTGAGTTTGCTCATTAACATAACTCAAAACTTCACCTTGACTGCGGCGCGTATAAAAATTGATATCCAGATGTAATAAACGTTCAATACACTTTTGCCTCAGTAGATTACCAGCCCGTAGTTTAAAATCATTCATGTTAACTTGGGCGAAAAAAAGGCTCGTATTCTTGATAATTGTTAAACAGAACAGACTGAGTGCAATTATTAATAATTGCTCTTGCTTTGGAAACTTTGCATAAATGAGAAATAATGCTCTTAATATAGCTGGTATACGAGTAAACGATACTTGATTATTATTATTTAGAACTTGTATTAATGGAAAAACTAAGGAGTTACTAATAACTTCAAACAATGCGACAAAGACAGAGAAGACAATTGCTTTGACAGCAAGTGGCCACTGGGCCTTTACACAATCATAAAAAATAGGAATTTTCTTGTATTTCAGCATCTTTGTAAAGGTAGATTTCCTATGATTTGGTTATTTATTATTTGCTTACGTAAATCCGAATTTTACTGCTGTCTATCGGAAAACTATGAACTAATCGATGCTGCTGAGTAATCCAGTGATCAACCAGTGGATTAAAGTCTGTATAGGTTTGATAACCCCACTCTGCAAATGGACGAGGGACATAGACAATAAGTTCAGGCCGATGCATCTGCATATCAGCAATAAACGCTTGCTCATCCCTAGCAGTAGGAAGAACGTGTGGCAGGAAGGTAAGCTCTCGGCTAGGTGAGTGAGTTGCTGTCATGAAATTCAAAATATTCCCTTCAGGCAATATGAGTACCGAAGATACTTTCGCAGCATCAATAGCCGCTACTGTCTGGTTAAGGGCTTGAGCAAGAGAAGCATTTTTTACATAAAAACTACCGGAAGATGAGTGTACTGCATGAGGATAACGAATTAGTAAACCACCCAATTTGAATGTACCGCTGATGACAAGACAAATCACTAAGTAATGGCACACTACTCTTTTAAATCGCTGAGGTATATTGTACAGTAGCGTAAAAAATAAAATAATTACTGGTAAAGCATATAACCCATAGAAATTTATATAAAATCCCCACCGGGCATTCAATATTAATGAGAAAACTAGCAATGCTGACAAAAGTGGTGCATGCTTAGACAGAGATAGTTGCTTTCGGGCCAAAGAAAACCATCCAACTAATAGTGGCAGTGCCCAGGATAAATCCTCCAAAGGGTTAAAACTGGCGTTCGGAGGATAGTAATTATAATTACTAAAAATTGATGAGCGATTCAGCAAATATAGAGCAAGCAATGAAAAAGCAAGGCTTAACAGTCCCTCAGCTAGACTCCTAAACTTTTTGGGAACTTTAACAAAATTTGACAGCCTATGAGCTACTACTAATGATCCCAAAATCAGGGATGAAGCAACTATGAACACTTTCAAAGTAGACCACCATACACTAAGCGTTCTGCTGAGTGAAACTGTGCCACGGTTAATAGCCCCGATTTGAGATGTCGGGAACAATGATGAAAACAGCTGCTCCCAAGAAACTTGTTGAGCATAGATGCTAAGTGGTACTATTACGCAAATTGATGCTACTAAAGCTACAAGTATACTTTGTTTCAGCCTACTTCTTAATGTTTTATCCGTCTGAACGTTAACACCTATCAGAACTCCTCCTAGCACCGCTACTCCATACTCTTGCTTGGCAAGCCCTGCTAATCCACATGTGATCCCAGCAGCCACCAGCCATCTCAATTGCTTTTGAGATGTACAGTAATAATCGAGACAAGTAATGGCTACCAGGCTAAAAACTATAGCATAGACTGCGCCATGACTGTAAGGCATGATAAAGTTGAACGGTCCTGGACCTATGGCACAGTAAATTAACATGCAAATACTGCAAAGAGTAGCCCATAGGGGATTCATTAACCGCTTTGCCAATCTATAAAATAGCAGTGTTGCGACCAATGCTAAGAGCAGATTGACTATGTAAAATACTTCAAGATGATGACCAAACAGCAATAGTGCTAGAGCATTGGCATAGTAACCTAAGGGAGTATAGTAAGTTGCTACATCGCGATAAAGAAACTGTCCATCAGCTAGTCTAGCTGAGATTTCAACTTCACGCCCAATATCAATGATTGGATTTTCGAGTTTGCCCCAGTTTGCCCAGACAAGTAAAGCAAAAGAAGCTATCACGACACATAGCCATAGATCAAGTTGTAGAGGACGCTTCACAATAACACCTCCTTAATAGGAGCAACCTATTAATATTTCGGCTATCTCAGTAGCTGCATTGCCTTGACCGTATAGCGTGGGAACTTCTGCTGGTGGAGTGAAGTTAGCGATCGCTTCACTTAACTTCTCGGGTTGTATCAGTTGATTCCAACCGACTTCTACAGTCTCTTTCCATTCTGTCTCATTACGAAGAGTAAAGCAGGGTCGCCCTAAAATATAAGCTTCTTTCTGAATTCCCCCAGAGTCTGTAATTATAGAGCGGCTGGCGCTTTCCAGTGTAAGCATATCAAGATAACTCACTGGTGGAATCACCACGATTGAGTCGGTGTTAAGATAGTGGCTTAGATCCATGTTGCGGATTTGAGCCAAAGTCCTAGGATGAATTGGAAAAACAACCGGAAAGTCTAATTTTGTGAAACTTTGGAGTATAGAATTTAAACGATCTCGATCATCTGTGTTACTGGGTCGATGAATAGTAGCAAGGTAAAATTTATCGGGTGTTAATTGATGTTTAGCTAAAACAGAAGAGGTCTGCTTTGCTTTAGCTTGATAACTCAAAATAGCATCCTTCATCACGTCGCCAACTAAGTGGACTCCCTGATGAATTCCCTCTTTTTGAAGACATTGTACGGCTAAAGGTGTAGGAGCAAACAGAAGTTGTGAAAGATGGTCAGTCACAACTCGATTCACTTCTTCCGGCATTTGCCGATTAAAGCTGCGCAATCCTGCTTCTATATGAGCCAGTGGAATATGCAACTTGGCTGCTACTAAAGCTCCTGCCAGTGTCGAATTTGTATCTCCATAAACCGATATCCAATCAGGTAACTCTTGAAGTACAATTTCCTCTATCTTTTCCATCATTCTACCTGTCATTGCACCATGATTTAAGCTATGAATATTCAAGTGATATTGGGGCTGAGGCAAGTCTAAATCTTGGAAAAAAATATCGGACATTAACGAATCAAAATGTTGTCCTGTATGAATAATAGCTTCATTAATTGCTGCTTTTTTAAAAGCGGAACTCACGACAGATGCTTTAATAAATTGTGGTCTAGCACCCAATATGGTCACAATTTTCATAGTGATTTGTTAGTATATTTATATTTTAATGATCTAATATTATTCTGTTTAAGTTTCTGTCGATTTATCAGTGAAAAAATATACTTAATGTGACTCCAAATCACTTTAACCACACGCAACTTTGACTGTCCATATACTCGGTTACTTAATTCTGTCGGATACTCTATGACTCTATATCCTTGTAACATAGCTTCTGCTAAAATCTCTACTAAACCGAGAAATCCTGGATGAGTGATTGGTATAGTCTCCAGAACTTCTCGACGATATGCTCGGAACATACTTGTGTAGGTATAAAGCTTTTGTGGCAAAATCAATCTATAAAGCTGAGATAAACCTTTACTGAGAAATAGACGCCAACCAGGAACATTTTTCACTCTACCTTTTGGGTGGTATGGGGATGCTGTGACGACAGCAACGTCGCTACTCATTAAATTTAAAAGAGCAAGTAGGTATTTGGGATCGTAAGTGCAGTCACTATCAATTGTGCAGATAATCAGACCTGTCGAATGAGACACTCCTGTTTGTATAGCAGCCGAGAGACCTTTGTTTTTCGGATGACGAATTATCTGAGCTTGCTGTCCAAAGTTTTGCTGCAGCTTAATAAAAGTATCATCAATGCTGCCATCGTCAACACAAATAAGTTCGACTGACCTAGAGGTACGCAACTTTGCCAATACAGGTAGGAGTTTTTGCTTTAAAGCTGCAATTCCTTCAGACTCATTGAAGCATGGAACCACAATGCTGACTGAATCATTTTGCTTATTTTCTATTGTTTCCAGATCTCGAGTTTTTTGGTACATATTTTATCCTGTTTTTAAGTCACAAAATGTTCTATCTTTTATAGTCAAACCAGATCAAACCTAAAATCTTTTCAGGTTTGATCTGGTTTCGTTAAATTGAAAATGACAAACTAGCTCAAGTCTTTATTAGAAAAAAATCCAATAATCAACTTTTTCCAAAAATTAACAGAAGAAAGTTAGAGGCTAAGCTGAACTCTTATCAATCGCTAATTCTCACAGTTGCTCGATCTTTAACGAGCAAAAGCAATCTTATCAACTGGGAATTTCCTGAGTAGCGTGACCTCTCCGGTTTTTACATTCACAGTATGCAAAGAATTGGTGCCTTCGTATGTAGCATCAGCCAACGCGAAGAGTTGGTCTGAACTAGAAAAAACCAGGCTTTTTAAGTCATTTGCCAAAGGCTTTCCGTTTAATGTGAGACGCTGTTGGTTGATAATTCTTCCCTTACCAGTGATTAACGACTTGTTTTTCAGGTCTATCTGCACCAAAGAGGTTCCGCCTTGTGCTTCAAGAAAGGTAGCATAAAAAGTCCCATCTGAAGATTGGGCCAGATTACTTAACCTAATGTTGGGTAAGAGATCTGGCAGACCCAAACCGTTGTTATAATTAACCTTTCCTGACTTAAGATCAATAGTCACCAACTCAAAAGGCGGAATGCCTCCATTTTGACTAACAACGGCAATGAGTGTATCATCTCTAGCTGCTAGCAAACTTTCAACTGTACTATTGCTCTTTTTGAATCCTGATATTTTTCGAGCTATTGGAGTAGCAGACTTAGGATTGATAAGTATAAGGCGACTAACATCACCTTTGTTTGAGTTAACTACAGAGACAGCAACAAATGTGCCATTGGATAGGGCACTCAAAGCAGTTAGGCGCTCGCTAGGCTCTCGAGAGATGGCTTTATTTGCAGCCTCGATAGGCGTGTTTTGATTGTCAACTGTTGTTGCAGCAACTTGTAAGGTTGATATCTGATTACCAGTATTTACATCTGAAGAGACTAGAACCACTCCAGGGGTATTATTGGCTACGTTGGTGATATCAATACCACTTCCTATAGCTGTGATAGCGTTACCTACAGCCAATGGAGCTTTGTTTGCACTGAGAGTTAGCCCATAAATGGTTGATGGCGACGTTTGTGCAATGCTTTTACTTGCAAAGTTGGCGATCGCCGTAGAGGCAGCTGTAGCGACTACCAGCTGACCAAATCTTCGGCGTCTTATTCTCAGATTCATAACTTGAAATCCTAGTTAAATTGTTCAAGATAAAATTATGCTGGCATCTGGAGTTTGTGGTCTGACACCCATATCTGCCAAGATGTTCACTGCTATTTGCTTGACACGAGGATCTGTACGTGGTGTCTGCACGCTATCGCTATCTAGTCCCCATAACCATTGAATAGATCCTGTTGCAAAAACCTTAGCCCCACTTGCTGCCGTGTAACGGGCTGCGTTGGATACCTGTGTATTTGTTCCTGGTGGGAGATCTGCATCGATATCGACTGGACTAACTGTGGATTGCGATAGAACAACCAATCCGCTTGGTGTCGCGCCATTGTTAACCACTGCATCCCATTCAAAACCTACTAACTGACCCAGTGAATCTCCATTGTTAAGATTAGTATGAGCGTAGTATGGGTCAGTGCTGTTAGCTACAATAAAATTATAACCACCATAAACATCGTCGCGATCGCCTGTGTACATAACTCCCAGTAACGCATTTTCTGGCAGATTATTTTGCGTACTGCGGAATTTATTAGTAGGTGCAACTGGATCTTGTGACCAATTATCCTTATAGCAAGCCATAACTCTGTTGGGTTGCCCAGTGTTAGAGTTTTCAAAACGTACTCGCCAATAGGCTGTGTTGGCTGAGAAAAACGCCAAGTTAACCGGAGGGTTAGCATCACGAGCTTGTTGAACATTAGTCCGCTCTTCTAGAGACCAATACTCGTCATGACCTACCGACAAAAATACTTTATGCTGCCGCAGCAACTGTGCGTTTGAGTGGACATCTATGTTAGTCACATAGGACACATTATAACTTTGAGACTCTAACCACCGCACCATATTATATTCCCAGCGGAGTAAATTATTAAACTCTGCAGACAAAGTGGTGGTTTCCGAGAATGGTAGGTCGAAAGAAACCTTAAATGCTCTTTGACCATTTGTACTATTAAATGGGTACAAGCTATAACCACTGCTAGCGCTATAAGCGAGGAAGGTTGTGAAACAACTCTGGAACAATAGATCTGATGTACTGCTGTCATCACGAACAACAAACCATATCTGTGTTTGCTTACCACTTGTTTGGTCAGTGAGTTTAGCAATGTATAAACCACTAGTCCAGCTAGAATCGACTGATATAGTGTAAGAAGTGGACCAGTTTGTACCTTGATAGAGATTAGTATTTGCGTCAGTGAGTGTAAACGCAGGTTGAGTTGTTCCACTGAGTGGACCACTACTCTTCATCAGCCGACCACCTGTACCCTGGTAGTAACCTAAGCGGTAGACATCGACTGTGAAATTTCCTGGTTGTGCTAGGGAAACTTTGATGTCTAGGCTACCACCCTTATTGACACTAGTGGCTGTTGCATAGCCAGCTATTTCGTTTGTGGTTTGGTTAGTGATTTTCCAGTTTGTAGTGCCAGTGTTTTGGTTTTCTATGTAAATGGGATTAGGATTTGCTGGAGCAGCTTTGGCTTTGAAGGTAACACTGCCAACCCCTGAAGCCGTTGCAGTCACTATGACAGCATCATTTGGACCACTGGGTATTGTTCCCAACGTCAGCACTGTACTAGCTTGACCATTACTACCAGTGACGGCACTAGTGGGTGAAACTGAACCACCACCACTAGTAACTGCAAAGGTAACTGTGACTCCAGACTGAGGATTGCCAGAACTATCTAGGACTTGTACAACTAAAGGATTTGGTAGGGCATTTCCTATTGCACCACTTTGATTATCACCACTTACCTTATTGAGGAAACTGCCAGCAACGAAAACTATATCGCGGAAATAGTTACTGTTGCTATAGGAATTGGTTGGGAACGTGTTGATAACACCATAGACTCCATTGTTTCCGTCAGCGATTGTACTGAGATCGCCATTAGCAATAGAGGTTGCCAATTGATTACTAGTGACGGCGAAATAAGAATTGACGTTAACACTGACCACGTAAGTCGTGTTTGCCAAAATGCTTAGCGGTGCACTAAGAGCTTGCTGTTGCCAACCTGATGCTGTTTCATTTGAGAAAGTCACACTTGCTAAGACATCACCTGTTGCTGACCAGATTTTGCCAGTATGGCTACCAGTTTCACTAGCTGCTTTCCAATAACGGATCGCTGTGATTTGACCCCCTTTTGCACTCTTGAACTTCATACCCAGTTCATATGAGGTCCCATCAGTAGCATTGGGGTTGCTTGGTGTCTGATTTGTGAAGATGCTTTCGTTACCACTTCCTCCTGCAGGATTAGCTGTAGCAGTGAAGGTGACACTGCCTATGCTAGAAGCTGTAGCAGTTACAGTATTTGTGACTGGACTTGTTGCACCAGGTGCAGCTCCCAAAGTCAGCACCGTGCTTGCCTGACCATTAGCATTGGTAACTGCACTAGTGGGAGATACTGAACCACCACCACTAGTAACTGCAAAGTTAATTGTAACTCCTGATTGGGGATTGCCAGAACCATCTTTGACTTGAACAACCAAAGCATTAGGCAAGGCAGTTCCTGCAGTACCAGTCTGATTATCTCCGCTTGCCTTGGTAATGGTTGGCGTACTGACAGCAGAGAAGACTACATCACGAAAATAGTTGCTATTGCGGTAAGAATTGGTTGGTAAAGAATTTGCATTACCAAATACCCCATTATTACCGTCAGCAACTGAGTTGAGATCACCATTAACAATTGAGGTAGCTAATTGATCGTAAGTGATAACGAAATAGCTATTGCAGTTGACACTCACTACATAGGTTGTATTGGCTTGAATATTCAGTGGGGTACTGAGAGCTTGCTGTTGCCAACCTGAAGCTGTCTCATTTGAGAAAGTCACAGTCGCTAGGGGAGTGCCACCCGTTGATGCCCAGATTTTACCAGTGTGGGAGCCTGTCTCACTAGATGCTTTCCAATAGCGAATTGCCGTAATTTGACCAGCTACAGCACTCTGAAACTTCATTCCTAGTTCGTAGGAGGTGCCATCAGTAACATTTGGGTTACTTGGCGTCTGAGTTGTAAATACAGTTTCATTAGTTTGAGCCTGAGCTATTAATAACTCATGATCATAGTCTTTTTGCATCATTTTATTTTTCCTTCAAACTAAGGAGACGAAAAGTCAAAGAGTGTACTTGCATTCGAAGCAAGCACTATCTCTATGAATTAATACGGTAAAACAAAACTTAAATTAGTGCTGAGAGTAGAGACAAATGACACCAACATTTGAAAGTAATGTTATTGTCAGTATCCAGTTCAACCCAACTACAGAAAATACTTCCAAGTCCTGTTCGAAGAGCAACAGCGCTTATATAAAAGTCAATTTTGTAAATGTTTTTTATATGAGAAACTATATTTAGGTAAATAGTTTAGTTTAATTAAATACTTTAGTTAAATACTGAACAGCTTTGTAGATCAGCATGCGTACCAAGATTGTAGTCATGCTGATTCACTACTCTTTTCTTTCACAAGCTTTATTCCTGAGAATTTTCAGGATCAGCGCTGAAGGGATCAGACTCAGGATCAGCAAGGAAAATACCAGTGGTGCCATTCGCAAGCTTGGCATAGAAGACAAGCTGATTACTATTGTTTAGCCCTTTCTTAGAGAAATAAAGGTCTGTTACTGTTGAGTCATCCAGAGCATCACCAGCAGCAATAACTTTATCAGTCACTGGATTTGGACCTGTGAAAATACCCAAGCCTCCTGCTTTTAGAACTCCCTTGAAAGCAACAGTGCCTTGATCATTGATTGCAGGATTCTCGAAGAAGCTAAAGGAATTACTATTATCAGCAATAGTGGTTGTTATACCGTTAGTAACGGTATAGATTCCCTCACCTGCCAACTGATTCAGTACACCTTTAAAGACCACTGTACCTATGTTGTTGATGGCTGGAGGAAAGAGGAAGCTAAAACGATCGCTAGTATCAGCAATGGTAGTCATTACCCCAGTGTTAAGAGTGAAGATCCCACTTCCTCCTAAATTCAAGTTTGGAGAGAAAGCAACAGTATCTGTATCATTAATGGTATATCCATTGAAGCTATTAAAAGGATTAACGGTATCCGTAGCGTTGGTCGTTACCCCATCACTACTGATGAAGATAGCGCTTCCTCCTTGAGTAGAAGCAGAGAAAGCTATGGTACCTTCATTATTGATGACTGGATCTTCAAAGATCCCTCTAGGTTCTGTGCTTTCTGAAATGGTAGTTATTACCCCATCACTCTCAGTATAAATACCACTCCCTATAGTCTTCAAATTAGCTCGGAATGCCACAATTCCTTGGTCATTAATTGCAGGAGCATTTCCAAATAAGCTAAAGGGTCCATTGGTATCAGCAATCGTAGTGGTTGTCTCGTCTCCACTGCTGATGTAGATACCAGTAGCTTGACCATCCGCATTTAAGTTAGCCGAGAAGACTACTGTCCCCTTGTTATTAATTGCAGGGTAGAAGCCAAAATTACGAAATACAGGATCGTTGGTATCAGCAATTTTAGTAAAAGTGAAGGCAAAAGCCTGACCTGTCATAAACAAGCTAAAGGAAAGACCCACCATCGTTGCCGATGAAAAAAGTTTATTGGCAAGCATGCACCGTCGTAAAACCTTGAATATACTGTTGTTCAATGATACCTTGATTGATTCTGGTATAATTTAAGAATACAATCATTAAAAAGTTTTCACAAAAGAACCGAATGTTCTGATGAATTCAGTGACGTGATGCACAACTGTATTGTTATTTAAGGTGTCATTAATAAACTGTGATGTGTTGAGAACAAAAAAATCATTATGTTCTGTAACCACCTTTGGTACAAGACGGGAGTAGTTTAAGACCTGTAGGGGTTGCATTTTCACGGCACGATTGATGTGGGTTGTTACAATATCATCCACTGTGAGATCTGGGAACATCAAACGTAAGCCCTGGAAAAATAACTTTCGTAATTCTTCATCAGTTTGCTGCAAGAGTGGATCGTCAGAACTCACATATTTTGGTAAATAAGTCATGTGTAGACCTGCTGTTTCCTCTAAGGAAACTAAATTGCTCATCCCAAGGATACCTGTAAAGGGAATACGTTGATCAGCTAGATTGACTATGTAATAAGGTACCAAGGGTTTGCGGGTAATGAGTACCATGCAGATAACACCCATATATTCTATAGTTGCACAATCGCCTGTAACTTTCATCAAGTCCTTTGCGACTACACGCTGTAGAATATCTACTGGACCAGTAAAGATGACTTTATCAAAATGCTCTTTTTTCCCACTGTGTTCAACCCATATCCCACCAACAGGATGAGATGTAATGTGTTCGACTGTCACACCAGTGCAGATATTACCTCCAGTGGAGGTAATTAATTTTGCTAACTGGTCAAAAACAGTCTTGTAACCTCCCATAACATAACCAAGTTGTTCTTTATGCAGAGAGGAATCACGAGCAGAAAACAGTCGTTTGATATACGACCAAATAAAGACAGCGGAGACACGCTTATAGTTTTCCCCTAGTTTAGCCAATAACAAGGGTTTCCAAAGCTTTTCGTATGTGTTTGAACCAGAGATTCTTCGCAGCCAATTTTCAACTGTTATTTTCTCAAGTCGCTGCCAATTTTTAATCCGAGAACCATACAATAGAGTAAAGGCTAACCGGAGCTTTCCGATAAGCGTTAGGGGAGGAAAGCGTAAAAATTCGACACTGTTACTAATCGAATACAATTGCTGGTCTATGTAACACCCTGTCAGAGTTCGATGCCAACGAAGCTGTTCTCCAAGACCAATCTCCTGAATTAAATTGATTAAGTGAGTATCTGACGGTAAAATGACATGATAAAAACGGTCCCAAACAAATGGACCGTAATCATGATGAGTGGTTAATCCACCAAGTTGTTTACTGCTTTCGAAGACGGTTACTAGATGTCCTTGCTGTGAGAGCCGATAAGCTAGTGTCAGCCCCATCATTCCGCCGCCGACAATACCGATATTCATTGGGCTAGTAGCTAGTATTTATAGAGATTGAGACTACGATGCCAAGCAATAGCGTGAGACAGACCCTCTTCTAATCCCACTACAGCTTTGACACCAAGAACCTTTTCACAAAGCCTGCTATCGGGTACGCGCCGTCTAACATCTTCGTACTTACCGCCTGTGAAAGATTCATAAGGAACAAATTTCACCTTAAGTTCCCCAGGCGTATTACTAAGTCGCTTGATCGTCTTGGCCAAATCGAGGATAGTGATTTCATGATTGCTGCCAATATTGAAAATCTCACCATTGGCTTCAGGTTTTACAGTTGCAGCGTAAATGCCAGCAACAGTGTCACTCACATAAGTAAAACTACGAGTCTGTAATCCGTCACCATGAATGGTGATTTCTTCATCATTCAATATTTGCTCTATAAAAACAGACTGTGGACCACCCCACCAGGATAAATGATGGCGTGGTCCATAAGACCCGAAAAATCGCAGAATTACAACTGGAATACCATAGCTGTCTTGGTAAGCAAAAGCTAAATGTTCATCAAACAGCTTGGATACAGCATAGCTCCAACGAGCGACTTTAGAGGAGCCAATGACAGAGTCATTCTCTTCGCTAAAAGGTAGCTTAGGGTTGCGACCATAGACATCAGAAGTTGAGGCAAGTACACATTTACAATTCAGTTTTCGCGCTAGCTCTAAAACATTTTCTGTTCCCTGATAATTAATTTTTAAAGTATCGATGGCTTTACCATATCGAGGAATTTTAAAAGCAGCAAGGTGAACTATACAATCGATGTCATTTTCTAAATTTTCAAACGTGCTTTTCTCAGTAATATCTTTCTGGAGAAATTGAAATGCCTTATTAGTTAAATGGTCAGTTATATTTTCTAGTTTCCCCATGGAGAGGTTATCAATACCAATCACCTCATGACCAGAGGCTATGAGCTTATCTAGTAGATGAGAGCCAAGGAATCCTGCAACTCCTGTCACTAAAACTTTTCGAGGTAATATATTCATAATTTTTTAATATTCAACCTTTTAAATTTACTTTACTAAACCACAATTTATGTTTGAGCTACCAAAACTACACCAGCTACAATAATTGCTATTCCCAACCACTGGCTAAATACTACTTTCTCCCGAAGAAAATAATATGATGCCAATGGAACTAGAGCAAATGTCAATCCCAAAGCAGGAAATGCTTGACTGAGAGGAAGACTTCGCAAAACAAATAGCCATAATCCAGTCACTACTACATAGGAAACGAACCAAACCCAAAAATAAGGCGAAAACAACAAATCTCGGATTGAACTGCTATTTTTCTTATCGGAAGAAGGACTTTGAGATGCATATTTTAGCGATAACTGTCCTGCTGTCCCCAGCACAACTATAAGTACTAAAATCAGCCAAGAAATTATTTTCATTTGTCAATCTCTTCTCTAGGAAAAATCACCGCTTCATCTAGCATCTTCTTGAAAGGATCTACGATTCTTAATTGGAAGAGCTACCAACAGAACTCCCATAAAAATCAAGGCGACTCCAGCGACTCGAATCAGTGTGATTTTTTCACCAAAAAAGTAATACGAACCTAGAAGTATGCCAACGTAGTTTAGGCTAGTGAGTGGATACGCTATACTCAGCTTTACTGAGCGCAATGCAAAGATCCAATTGATAATCCCCAAACTATAGATAGTCAATGCCAATGCTAATTGCTGAACAAATGCCCATGTCAAGAATCCACCAGCTTTATTGCTCATAGTATGTTTCATTAGCAATTGCCCAATGATACCGAATCCAATACTGGCAAACAAAGCTGTATATGAGATCAGTTTCAGCCGTGAAGTTGATGCTGGGGAATTCATCACACAGAAGAGTAAATATTTGCTAACGCTTGCTTAACAGACTCAGTCACGGTTTGTTGTGCTGGTGCAGTCAGTTCTGGAAACATTGGTAAGGACAAGACTTCATGGCTCAATTGTTCACTCACGGGTAGTGAGCCCAGAGAATACTCTAAGTTAGCATGTACTTGCTGTAGGTGCAGCGGGATAGGATAGTAGACCATTGTCTCAACCCCCTTCTCCTTGAGAAGCTTTTGCACTTGATTGCGTTGTCCATCTAAAACTCTGATTGTGAATTGATTCCAAACAGACGTTCCTTCCTGCTCAACTTTAGGTAGAACAACGCCCTTTACTTTGGCTAGCTGACTGATGTAATAATCCGCGATCGCAGCCCTTGCCTCATTCCATTGATCTAAATATGGCAGTTTTACCAATAAGACGGTTGCCTGTACAGTATCGAGACGACTATTGAGTCCTAGTTCTTCATGCTGATACTTAATTTTACCTCCGTGACGGCGTAAATACTCAACTCGCTCGGCAATCATAGGATCAGAAGTTGCTATTGCTCCCCCATCCCCAAAACAACCAAGATTTTTCGTAGGAAAGAAGCTAAAACAACCAACATCCCCAATTGTCCCTACTTTTTTCCCTGCCCATGTTGCTCCAGTTGCTTGGGCACAATCTTCAATCACTTTAAGATTATACTTGCGGGCAATCTCCATGATTGCTGTCATGTTGCAAGGACGCCCATACAAATGTACTGGCAAGATGGCTTTGGTGCGTTCTGTGATTTTTGCCTCAATCAGACTCGTATCGATATTGTAAGTATTTAAATCTACATCGACAAAGACTGGAGTCGCTCCAACTATACCAATAGCTTCTGTCGTAGCTATAAAAGTAAAAGGTACAGTAATAACCTCATCACCAGGACCAATTCGCAATGCCTTCAGAGCCAAATGCAATGCATCTGTACCCGAATTACAGGAGATGACTTGAGGACAACCTAAATACTGAGCAAACTGTGCTTCAAACTCCTTGACTTGAGGACCCATAATATAACGTCCAGCAGCCATGACTGCACAGATGCTTTTTTCTATATCAGAACGTATACTTTGATACTGACAAGTTGCATCAAATGGAGGAATTTTCACTTTAGTTATTCAACCCTTTTAATTTGATTCTCATCACAATATTCATACTTGCGTCCACAGGCTTGGCAAACAGTCGTGTTCACAAAATCTTCTAGTTTAGAGCCACACTCACACATCCAGCCCACTTGTCTTGCAGGGTTGCCATAAACTAGTGCATAGTCTGGAATATCTTTGGTAATCGTAGATCCAGCACCAATAAACGCATAACGACCAATGGTATGACCACAAACAATTGTGGCATTTGCGCCAATCGTAGCTCCTTGCTTGACCCAGGTTACCAAGTAATCTTCTTTTGTATTGCGAGGAAAAGCTGAGCGTGGTGTATTTATATTTGTAAAGACACAACTAGGACCACAAAAAACATCATCCTCTAAAGTTACACCCGCATAGACAGAGACGTTATTTTGAATTTTTACATTCCGTCCAATTTCGACGCCAGCTGCAATAAATACATTTTGTCCAATTTTACACTTTTCTCCAATGACCACATCTTGCATGATATGGGTGAAGTGCCATATTTGAGTACCATGACCAATAGAACATGGCTGGTCAACATAAGCAGATTCATGGACAAAATATCCCAAATCTTGGGAGGCATTTGAATTAGCTACTGACAAGTAAACTCTCCTTTAAATCAACTATCTTTCTGTGAGACTCCATCTTAGAGTCTAGTGATAACTGTGCTGCTTGTAACACAGTCAAAACATCAATACCGTTTTGAATACTGGTGAGGGGAGTTTGCCTGGTTTCAATACAGTTGAGAAAATGCTGGCACTCCAACTTCAGAGGTTCCGCTATCTCAAAGGGAATGATTGTTTTTGCTTTTTGCTTAAGAAGCGGAATATGATGATCCCACTCCAAACACTGTTCATAAACGGCCAGCTTAGCATCAATAGAAACATCGTCAAAGACTGCTGTCCCTGAATCCCCAACGACTACCAGCCGATGCTCTTTAAAAGGATGAAACCAGCTGACAAAAATATGTGCCTTAATATTTTGTTTGAATTCCAAATTAATAGTACAAAAGTCTTCGACTTCACCTAAAGAGTTTGTACCCACAGCTTGTACAGAGGTTGGTAGCGTACCAACAAAACCGAGAATAGTGCAAATATCATGGGGAGCAAAGCTCCAAAGGACATTTTCTTCAGTACGAACTTTACCAAAACTTAGACGATTTGAGTAAATATACTGAAGCTTGCCAATTGCTCCTTCAGCAACTAAACTGCGGAGTTTGACTAAAGCTGGATGGTACTCTAGCAAATGTCCTACCATCAAGATACAACCACTTTTACGAGCAGCCGTCTGTATCAAAAGAGCATCCTCCAGTGTCAAAGCCAAAGGCTTCTCAACAAACACATCTTTACCTGCTGCTAGCGCTTGCATGACCAGACTTGCATGGGTACTTGCTGGAGTTGCGATAACTACGGCTTGCACATCTGGCATATCTAAAACTTTGCCAAAATCAGATACTCCCTCAACACCATATTGTTCCTTGAATTTCGCAAGAGCTTCATAGTTAGCATCACAAACGACTCGTAGAACACCTAATTCGGCAAAATTCCTCACCAAATTCTTACCCCAGTATCCACAGCCAACTACGGCTACATTTTTATTAAAATCAGGTTTCATAACTTCATAAACCAATCAATTTATTTAAAATGGTCTTTCTAAGCTAATTGGAGATGCCTCAAGCAAGCACTGTATTTACATTCTTCAATTCCTTGCTAGCCAAAACATTTCTGGTATCAATAATTAAGGCCGCATTCTCAGCAACTAGTTGATAATCAACATTCTCATGATCTGTTGCGATAATTACTGCATCATAACTTCTTACTGTTTCTTTTGTTAATGGCACAGATTTTAAATTGATTTCTGGATAATGACGATGATTGGCACAAATAGGAGCATAGGGATCATGATATTCAACATATGCTTCATGCTCTTTCAAAAGCTGAATTATCTTCAGCGAAGGGCTTTCTCTTTGATCATCTACATTCTTTTTATAAGCCACACCCAAAAGAAGGATTCGCGAGTTTTTTAAAGGCTTACTATGACGATTTAGTGAGAAGACTAGCTGATTTACCACATGGTTAGGCATTAAAGTATTGACTTCACCAGCCAACTCAATAAATCGCAAAGGCACATCATATTCTTTCGCTTTCCATGTTAGATAAAATGGGTCAATTGGAATACAATGTCCACCCCATCCAGGACCTGGATAAAAAGCATGAAAACCAAATGGTTTAGTTTTAGCGGCTTCAATGACTTCCCAGATATCTATACCCATTTTTAAAAAGAGTATTTTTAATTCATTAACGAGAGCAATATTGACCGCACGGTAAATATTTTCTAAAATTTTAGTTGCTTCTGCCGTTTGAGTTGAAGAAACTGGTACGGTTTTTATAACAATCTGATTGTACAGAGTTTCCACCAATTCAAGGCATAAGGGTGTAACTCCCCCGACCACTTTTGGTACATTGACTAAAGAATACTTTTCATTAGCAGGATCTTCTCGCTCTGGAGAGTATGCTAGAGCAAATTCTTGTCCAACAATTAAACCACTTTGGGATAAAATAGGCAGCATTACCTCTTCCGTTGTTCCTGGATAAGTGGTACTTTCCAAAACAATCAGTTGTCCTATTTTCAAGGAGTGAGCAATTGCATAAGTTGTATCAATAACATAACTTAAATCTGGTTCTCTGTGTATGTTGAGAGGAGTTGGAACACAAATAGTTATAACATCGACTTCTTTCAACCGAGTCATATCGGTGGTGACTTGAATTAAGTCATTCTTCAAGAGTTCTGAATCAATATGATTGATATACGAATGACCTTTTTCAATCTGATTAATCTTATTTTGATCTACATCAAATCCTAATACTGAAAATCCTTTTTTGGCAAAAGCTACTAGGATTGGTAATCCTACATAGCCTAGGCCAATAATTCCAATTTTCGCTTGTTTATTCTCAATTTTACTTTTGAGATCTTTTAGTAACATTGTTATAACCCCGGTACGAGTAACTTACGCTATCAGTTAAGTAATGAAGAGAAAAGTAGAATCTTCTATAGATACCGCTATAAGCGTTCCATAACGTACCTTACTGTACAAGGTACTCTCTGTTTTCTGTGTATAGCGAATATTCAACTGCACACTTTTTATATGCTTATACTTGCGTTATCTATATAGTGTTTTTTATTTGTGTTAAATACACAAAACTGTAGAAGCAGTTCTGATTTTTGTCACACCTTCTCTGCAATTCGACCTTCGCACTTGAGTAACTATAAAACACAAAAGTGGAAGGTTACGTCGAGAGAAGCTGAGATCATCATGACCATCAAAGCTCACTCCTAAATCAAAGTAATAAAATATTCAATTGAGTTAATGAAAAGCTCTCCGGTTTCGTTGGTATTATTTTATTAATAGATTTATTTACAAAACCTCAGAACAAAAAATTGTTCTAACTTATTAATCTATATCAGATATTACAACATATTTTCAGTATTTTTTGTTGAATTCATAGGTTTTTTATCAAAAAAAATGTAAATATTTTTTAGAGAGCGTTTTCTAGAATATATGCAGCTAAGCACGTTGGCATAATAACAATTAAAAAGTGATTATGCCAAAAAAGAATAGTTGCAAATCCTGAAAAAGTTCTTGAATTTAAAATCTCCCGTAGTATTTACTGGCTATGGTTTTGAAGCATGGATTTTCACCTTGTCATACAATAATGCTTGCTGCAAAACATCAAGATATTGTTGAGCTATCACCTTCAAAGTGAAATTTGAACGTAAATATTGACGACCTGCTTTACCCATGGATTCTCCTAGTTGCTGATCACGACTGAGCAAGCGAATAAATTGCGCTAAACCATGACTATCCCCATTGTCAAAAGTGCCACCACAGTTAGCTTCAGAGATGAGTTGTCTTAGGTATGAATACTGAGAACAAATGACTGCTACTGGTCGTCCAGCGGCTAAAGCTGAATAAAGCTTACTAGGAGCAACTAAACTTTCTGTACATGCATCGACACTCACGAGTGATAAATCGCAAGCTGTGAGAGAGTAGGGTAATACTTGCTTGTCTTGATAGGGTAGAAAGGTGAAATTGGTCAGTCCTAATCGATTAACTCTATTAATCAGTTCCTCCCGTTTCGCCCCACTGCCAATACACACAAATTGAATTGGCTCATCCTGCAACTGCTGTGCAGCTTCCAGGATCGTATCCATATCGTGGCAACGACCCATATTACCGGAGTAGAGCACAGTAAATTTATTAACTAGGTCATACTTCCAGGCAAACCAGTTTTCCTGCTTGGCAATTGGCACAATCCAGTCAGGATCTGCCCAACTGTGAATCACAGAAACCTTATCAGCTATCTGCGGACAAATCTCTACTAGCCGCATTCTCATAGCAGGACTGAGAACCACGATTCCCTTGGCGTTTCGCCAAATCTGTTTATTGAGTGACTGCCAAAATTGTGCTAACCAGTGCCGTTTTGGTATCACTCCTAGCGCGATCGCAATATCTGGATACAGATCGTAAAGTATGCAGACATAAGGAAGTCGGAACAAAACATAAGCCAGATATCCCAGAATTGGTAAAAATGGCGGTGCTGTCGTTACCAATAATAGATTGAAGCGACTTTTGGATCTTAATATATGGAGTGCAGCACGCAAGGTATACAGAAGACCATTGATGGCTTTACCACGAATTCTCGCAGGCCACAGTCGGGCTGTACGCGATCGCTGGATTCGAACTCCCCCAGACTCTTCAACTGCTGGAGCTGTCGAGGATCGAAACGCATAGCCTGGTTGACTGGTAAAAACCTCAATATCTACCCCAAGAGATCCCAGATGTCTCATCAGTTCTTCAATCAATTGTCCTGTAGCAGCATAGTCTGGGGGATAATACTGAGTGATTACAGATAACTTGATGAACTGCTGAGTTTTCTTAGAATGCTGACTCTCCTTTGCTAGCCGAGCTGGGAGGGATTGGAAAAAACCTTTATGAATCCATTCATTGAGTCTCATTAACTGTATCCTTCGGTGGAATTCTAAATTAGAAGATGTCACTCAACTTTTTTAGCCATTAATTTTGGTGGAAAAAAGCAGTGTTGTTGAATGGAAAACCCAAATACGGACGTCTTAAATTCACCCTTTGTAAACTTAATCAGGAGTTATTTAAGAATTTATGCAAGCACTGCTCAAAACTTTACATTGATTTACATTGTTTCCCAATCTCTATTCATATGCAAGTTTATTCGCCTAAGTTGAATATTTTTTCTTACTTCTATTTCCACACAAAATTCACCTGGCTTTACAAGTCATATATTCAATGACGCCAGGCTGTGTATATATAATTAGATGACTTTCAACAGCTGCTTAAATTAAAAAAAATCTCCAAGAAACCCTTCTACACTAAACATAGAAGAGCAAGAAAGGTTAGAATATAGATTCCCCTCTTAGTAGATGATTCACCCAAAAGTTGACTCAACATAATATTACATATTATTTTTGATGAAGGTATGTACCAATGACAAAAGGCATAGCAGATATATGCAAAGCATATGGAAGTTCATAGTAAAAAGGAACTTATCTTCGCAGCGTTTTTAGTCATCAATTATCAATTTCAGCCTATTAACTCCTGTTGAGTAAATATAACTCGTTATCACATTAGATTGAGAACTTTAGAATGACTATGGATAAGAATTCGAAGCGGGAGTTATTCGATTTCATTTCTAGTCACCTAGGTTTTCTAACTCGATTATCATACCATGTTTCAAAGATACTTCCCCAATTTTAGAACATTTAATACTTGTATTTTCTGTAAAGATTAACATACGTATTTTTTTTATCCGAAATACACCACTAAACATAGTATATTATACCGATTATGCCATACTTAAGTATATACTTATACTCGAAAAACATCTTGGAAGTATATAATTAATGCTTAATAACATACATATAAATGTTTTTTAGCCACCTCTAAAAACATACTAGCTTCATACACTTATTCAGATTAGAAAATTCAACTGGAATTTTATAGATGTATAATAAGTGATAACTGTACTCTTAAAGGTTTTGGATAAAAAAATACTTACTTTAAGTCAGGAGCATGAACTTATCTCGGTAATCAGCAGGGTAATAGTTTATGCAGTCATGGTACTTTTGAGACTCCTTATTGGCAACAACAAAGAAGTTACTGCTTTATGATTTTTTGGTAAAGATAGCTTAAAGTTTATATAAAAATTGTTCGATTTAATGCTTAATACTTAAGTATTCACAATCCTAATGGAAAATTATTCTTCTCAAAGCTCAAGTTATAACCAAACCAGAAATTCTGTATCTTCCCTTGTTCAGTCGCAATCTGTGCCGTGGTCTGCAGAACAAGGAGATGATTGGAATTTACAAGAATTTATCGGTATTGTACGGCGACGAGCACGAATTATTGCAGTAGCTGCTGCTGCTGTGATGGCGACTATTGTCGTCTTAACACTCAACAAGAAACCAGAATATGAAAGCAGTTTTCGGCTTTTAGTCGAACCTGTTAATGATGACACTAGGGTGTTAGATTTGTTCAAAGATCCTACTAACGTAACAAAGTCTAGTCTAGATTACAACAGTCAAATTCAGGTTCTCAAAAGTCCTGAAGTGATGAATATCATTGTTCAGCAGCTACAACCTTTTTATCCAGACATTAAATATGATTCTCTCCTCAGTTCTCTGACCATTACTCGTTTAGGCGAAACCAAAATTTTAGAAGTTCGCTATCGAAGTAACGACCCTGTAAAGGTCAAAGTTGTACTAGACAAGATTTCTAGAGAATACTTAGACTACAGCCTAGAAAATCGTCAAAGCAAAGTACATCAGGGAATTCTGTTTGTTGAAAAACAACTTCCGTCCCTCAAATCTCGAGTTAATAGACTTCAAAGAGATTTGCAAATTTTCCGGCAAAAATATGACTTTATTGACCCAGATAGCCAAGTACAGCAAATCAATAATCAAATTAGCACTTTGTCTGTACGACGCCGTGACATTAATCAGCAGTTGGCTCAAGCCCGTGCCAATCTTACCAGTTTGCAGCAGAAGGATGGAGATCTTGCAGCATTAAACAGTGCTACTGTGTATCAGCAATTGCTTGTTCAACTGCGTCAATTGGATGCTCAGATTGCTTTGGAATCAACTCGTTTCCAAGATGATAACCCAACCATTCAAGCGTTAAAGCAGAAACGAGAAAATCTGTTGCCTCTCCTACGTGATGAAGCACAGCGTTTTTTGAATGTTAAAGTTGCAGAGATAGCAACACAAGTTCAAACTTTAGAGGTACAAAGTCAGGAACTTGCTAAGGCAGAGCAAAGACTTGAACAAAAAAGAAAGCAACTGCCAGTTTTGTCACGGCAATATACTGAGTTGCAGCGAGGATTACAAGTTGCTACTGATAGCCTCAACCGTTTTTTAGCAACCCGTGAAAATCTCCAAATCCAGGGATCGCAGACAGAGATCAGTTGGCAATTAATTCAAGCGCCAAGCAAGCCAGAACAGCCTATATCTTCTCCAGATATTAAACGTAGTTTGCTGATGGGATTAGCTGCGGGTATTGCTGCAGGAATTGGAGTTGCCTTACTGCTTGAAAAGCTCGATAAAACCTACCGTACTGTTCAGACTCTCAAGGAGAGGAGTAAACTGCCTTTGATTGGAAACATTCCTTTTGAAAAGCAGATCCAAGGGGATCAGTATCATGCTTCCAAACAAAAAAGCCTCATGGCTCCTTCAGTAAGAGTCCCAAAGTTACTCTCTCATGGTATCTCTAGTCTATCTCAAGGTATCCCTGGCTTAGCGAGCAACACACACTCAGAGCACAGCAAATATTCTGCAAAATTTTTGGAATCTTTGAGGGTTCTTCAGACAAATGTCCAATTGCTTAGTTCTGATCGTCCTATCCGCTCTATAATCATAAGCTCAGCGATGTCTTGTGATGGTAAATCTACAGTCGCTTTCCATCTAGCACAAATAGCGACAGCAATGGGGCAACGAGTGCTACTTGTAGATGCCGATCTGCGTCAACCCGTCATTCACTCCCTATCCAATTTAAATAATCAGTGGGGATTGAGTAATTTAATCTCTATGAATCTACCAATAGAGGAGGTGGTACAGCAACTGTCTTCTATGAGCCAATTGTCTGTGATTACTGCAGGACCCATACCACCTGACGCCACTAAACTGCTCTCATCTCATCGTATGAAGCGACTGATGGAAGAGTTCCATCACAACTTTGACTTAGTTATTTATGATACCCCTGCTTTATTGGGACTGGCTGACGCGACATTGCTGGCACCACACACTGATGGTATTGTGCTTGTCGTGAGGATAAACAAAACAGACTCCTTAATGCTGAAGCGAGCTTTAGATAGCCTACAACTTTCCCGAATCAATGTCTTGGGTGTTGTTGCCAATGGTCAGCGAAGCAACTTTGAAAGTTATTAGAGCTGTGTTGATATACTGCCAGTCAATCAGCCAGCTGTGATAACATGAGAAACTGCTGCATAAACATTAGAAAAAATCGATTGGATCATGGCTCTCACGCAACAGCGCAAACAAGAAATCATTTCAAACTTCCAAGTTCACGAAACCGATACTGGTTCCGCTGATGTTCAAATTGCTATGCTGACGGAGCGTATTAACCGCCTCAGCGAACATCTCCAAGCCAATAAGAAAGATCATTCTTCACGACGAGGATTGTTAAAGCTCATTGGTCAACGCAAGCGCCTTTTGTCTTATATTCAAAAAGATAGCCGGGAACACTATCAAACTTTGATTGGTCGTCTCGGTATTCGTGGGTAAGGACTACCACCTATGTCTACTGAATCTGAACGCGATCGCTTGCCTTTTGAACCTAACAAAAAGCGTCAAAAACCAGCAAAAGCAAAAACTCAAGCATCAGTAGCCAAGCTAGAATCAAAGGAAAAAGGTGAGAAAAAGCCACCTTTTACCAAAGAAGAAATAGCTATTCCCCAAGTGGTCAGCCAACGGATGATTCGACGCGTGGCTGCCTTTTGTGGTATACCTACAGCTTTAGGTATTGGCACCCTAATCATCAGCTATCTGCTCTTAACTTACGCCCAAATCAAACTACCCAACATCGCCGTATTACTGGTGAATATGGGGTTGTTTGGCTTGGGTGTATTGGGAATAACTTATGGTGTTCTCTCAGCTTCTTGGGATGAAGACAGGGTTGGAAGCTGGTTGGGTTGGAGTGAATTTACAACCAATTGGCGAAGAATGGTGTCAGCTTGGCGCGAAACTCGGCAAAAAAACGTATAATTATTCAGCTCAGTTTCAGTTAGTCGTTAGCAGAGGTGAACAATTGTTCATCTCTACTAACCACTCAAACAACAGTCTAAGTTAAAAAAATATTAACTCATTGGGGATTTTAGCATGATTGTAGTAATGAAAGTTGGTTCCCCTGAGGCGGAAATTAATCGTATCAGCGATGAATTTAGCTCTTGGGGGCTGACACCAGAAAAAATTGTCGGTACACACAAAGTGGTTATTGGTCTGGTTGGTGAAACCGCTGATCTAGACGCACGGCAGATTCAGGAAATTAGCCCCTGGATTGAGCAAGTGTTACGGGTCGAAAAACCATACAAGCGAGCTAGCCGCCAGTTCCGCCATGGAGAAGCTTCTGAGGTAACAGTTGAGACTCCCAACGGACGAGTGATCATTGGCGAACATCACCCTATTGTCGTTGTTGCCGGACCCTGTTCTGTTGAAAACGAAGAGATGATAGTGGAAACAGCGCAAAAAGTCAAGGCTGCTGGAGCTAAGTTTTTGCGTGGTGGGGCATATAAGCCTCGGACTTCACCATATGCTTTCCAAGGACACGGCGAGAGTGCTTTGGAATTGTTGGCGAAAGCGCGGGAAGTCAGTGGACTAGGTATTATTACAGAAGTTATGGATGCTGCCGACCTGGAAAAAATAGAAGAGGTCGCAGACGTCATCCAAGTAGGTGCAAGAAATATGCAGAATTTCTCCTTGCTGAAGAAAGTAGGGAGAGCATCGAAACCTGTTCTGCTTAAACGGGGAATGGCAGCAACAATAGATGACTGGTTGATGGCTGCAGAGTATATTTTGGCATCGGGAAATCCCAATGTCATTCTGTGTGAGCGCGGAATTCGTACCTTTGACAACCAATATACGAGAAACACTTTGGATCTGTCTGTCGTACCAGTACTACGCAGTTTGACTCACCTACCAATTATGATTGATCCCAGCCACGGCACGGGTTGGGCTACACATGTACCCTCTATGGCAATGGCTGCGATCGCTGCTGGCACAGATTCCTTGATGATTGAAGTTCATCCCAATCCAACAAAAGCTTTATCTGACGGTCCGCAGTCACTGACTCCAGAGCGTTTTGAAAGTTTAATGCAAGAATTGGCAGTGATTGGTCAGGCAGTTGGACGCTGGCCCCAACCAGCCGTTGCATTTGCTTCTTGACACTCCCCGACCTAAAGCGACGGGGATTCTTGGTTCACTGACTCGCCGTTAGACAACAGGGTTGCCCCAACTGCCCAAGAGGGCAAATCTCCCCAAGCGTAAGTTCCGACGTGCCCCGTCGTACTGAGACCTAATCTCAAGATATTGATACTGGCATTCACG
>JAJPJF010000108.1 GCA_021324415.1 Nostocales cyanobacterium Centralia_MAG_434 | reverse complement strand
TCGCCTTTGTCGTGCTTTTTCAGCGGCCAAATCCCAGGCGTTTGTCGTTGGCGACTTCCTTCACTGGTAGGTTCCACCGCATCCCGTAGATATAAGTAGAGTTCTGTAGCCGTAATTACCCCATCTCCAGGAGGAAGACCCTTAGTGGAAGGAGGATAGGCATCAGCTTTACCTGCAAGGGCGTCGATTAATGCCGCAGCAAAAGGAGAATGGTTACGACCACGTTCTGTATTGAGTGCAAAGGCATCTAAGGCTTTTTGGTCGTAGGCAGCACTAGTAATTACTTGCCAAGCAGGGTCAGCAATAAAACGGTCATAACGCTCTTTGTGAATGACTTCTGGTGCAACCAATAAATCCCTAGTACTTGACCAACGAAATGCTCCAGCAAAACAGCAGTCGAGGATGCCCAAGAAATGACGGCAGGGTAGTTGACTCAAAGATGCTTGCAATTTGGTCATTGGCAAGTATGTCTTAGTATCTCCCAATTTAGCATCTTGGGGAATTAAATAACCTTCAGGACCATCATCACTATGGAGGGCAATTCCATGGCCTGCAAAGTAAAACAGCAAACGGTCATTTTCACTGACTTGTTCTAGTAATGTTTTTTCTAAAAGCTTATTTAAATTATTGAGAGTAGCTAGTTCGTCCAAACATACCCATACTTTATAGTCATGCTTTTCTCGGAGAATTTCAACTAGCTTTTTGGCATCATTGACAGCATTATATAGAGGATAGATACCATTTATGTAATTGTTAATGCCAATGATAAATGCCATATTTCTATCAAATTCAGGCATAACGATAGCTCCTTTTTGGTTGTTTTCATTGAAAAAAATCTAGTCATTTCTCAACTACTGTCCGCAACTCATCAAAGCCATGTATGATAATCAACCCATACTTTTTTCTCCTATCGATTTATACCTTTGGTCGCACAGTGGTAATGATCATTTGACTAGTAATCCAATCATCATAAAGTTCCTCTTCCTCTGGTGCGCGTCTAAGCTGGCGGGATTGCACGCGCCTCATCAAACGGTTTAGAGTTCCCTGTCCACGACCGACGCCTCTTTGCCGGACAAAAGGTAAATCCAATTCATTTTGTTTGAGCAAAGTCGCATCAAACTCAGTAGTACTCACAATGAGTTTGAGAATATCTTGGCTTTGAGTTATTCCCTGTTTCCAGAGTTTTTCTGACACTGTGGGATAAATATCTTCACCTCCTAATGCCCAAGCTTCTTCTCCTGGTTTGAGCCAAACACCTCCGGTTTCCAACAATTCCGGACTAACTGCGTAACGGTCTGTCAAATCCAACAGGGCGCAAAAAAGTTCTTGATTGCTAGTATTTTTGAGTTTGAGTTTAAAAGTCGGACCTTTCCACTTACCATTTTGCTGTTGGTACTGGAAGCTAAGCTGAGGATTTTTAACTTCCTGCCCTTGATGATAAACGACCATTTGCACTGCATCAGCTTGAATGCTACTGGTAGCTGGGCTGGAGAGTTCAGCAATATTTGTCCAACGGGTGATATGCTCCAATTGCTCAATTGCTTTTGAGGCACTTGACTCTGTATAACCCTGAATTTGAGCAACTATTGGACACCCGTCGGCTGGGCGAGTTATCAAATATTGCCCATTACGGGCAAGTAACTTAAATTCGGCATTTTCAGGAGTTGCAACTTCTTGAAGGTATAGTGAGGGCTGATTTCCAGATCTGATCGTCAGCAGTGCAGTGCGAGCTAATCTTACTCCTGCTTCCTCACCAGTTATCAAAACTCCTTTAGGCGGTAGGGGTAGACTAGTGATCACTGCTTTAAAAGTCATCTCTGGTTCTAAAGTTTCAACACCGCTAATCTGGATTTGACTTAGCTGAGGCATAACTGCAATGACCTTGGCTTGACCTATGGCTGCTGACAACTCCTGCATCTGTTCGGGTGAACTGTCAAAGGGGAATAATGCTAGCAGGGTTGTTTCATTCCCTGAGGATTGAGGAATTCCATGAACCGCACCCCCATCAATTATCCACTTAAGATCTTTGTGATAACAAACACTCAGGTAGGGTTTGCGTCCGGAGATCGCTCCCCCCAAAAACGGTTGTTCTATATCATCCAATACTGTTGCTTCTAGCTGTGGAGATTGAGCCGGAACTTTACTACTAACTAAAGCATGAGTGCGTTTAAATAAATCTCTATAAGTTAAACTGCCGTTGGCTTTTTTTAAAGTATCCACTAAAAAATAAGAAAACGCTCCCCGACGCTGCCCAGCGACATTATATTCTTTCGCTGTTTCGCGATCGCGACAAGCTGCTAGAAAAATATATTTTGCTCGCGGTAAACTCCAGCCTGTGGCTTTTTTTTCCAAACTGCGCTCAGCTAATAGTTGCTCAACTTCTACATTAGATAAGATAAAACTTTCCAACGGGCGCTTTCGTCTATCAATAGGAGCTTTACGCTCTGCGGTGTCCGTTTCTTGATCACCTCGAGTGCCAGAGCTGGAGTGGCAACAGTCCATAATGATTGTAATGTGAGGGTTCTTTTGGGCTACCTCTGTGATCAGCTTTGCCAATTCTTTATCTGCCAAGTCCCAACCTCCCGGACTGCGGCTGTCGTAGCAAACAAGAGTTTCATTCAGGTGGTCTGGTTCTATAGTCCAAAACTCTTCTGGCGCTTCTTGTTGAGCACCATGTCCTGCATAGTAGAAAAATGCGATATCTTCGCTGCTAGCTTGGCATAGGTGTTGACGAAAACTATTAATAATTGCTTGGCGGGTAGCATCTTGGTTCAGCAGTATACGTAGATGTAGCTCGTATCCATCACTAGTAACCCGTCCTTCTAAGTATTCTTTGATTGCAGTTATATCACTTACACAGCCCTGCAATGGAGAAACAGGACTTACATATTCATCAATACCAACTAGTAATGCATAGATATTTCGATTCATAATAGTAATAACCGTAGTTTTTTATGATACACCGCAATAACAGACTGACGTTCTAAAAATAATTGATTGAGAAGAGATTGACGATTTTGCTGTCTTTGTTGAGCTGTTTTGGACTTTAAATCAACGCTTAGCTGCTTTCGCTATTTTTTGAGCTATGCGACATTAGGGAATAGTAAATCTCATCCCAACTTGTTCTTTTTATTCATAGATACAAGGAAATCTAACTTATGCAGTTATTAGATAATCACCTATGAAAAGACAGTCAGCCACAAAAAAGTATCATTGGCAACTTTATGAGTATATTCATTGCGACCATTAAAATCACCAGTATTATACTTTCCTGCTGCCGATTCATAGTCACCTCTTTGAATATAGTATATTCGTCATTGCGAAGGTCACGAAGCGGAATGAAGCAATCGTAAGGTGTTTGGAGATTCTTCGTTACATTTTATTTCGCTCGCAATGACATAAATAATTTTGCGTAACCACTTAATACTCTTTTTTGTGTCCCTCCCTAACTGCATAACTTATTTTTGCTTACAACTATAAAAAATTGCTTGACAAGCATAGCTTTTATTTGTACTATTTATTTCTATTTTAGACTTTTCGTACATCCTCTTATTCAAAAAATTTCTGGGCATAAAACATTAGGAGCGCTTCAGAAATATTTGGATGTACTGGACGAGCACTTGGAGTCGGCAGTGTCTACCCTGACTTTTTGAGGTGTACAGTTATAACAAAGGCTCCAATAATGATTTCTAATAAAGGTAGCCAAAATCCTAATGAAAAAGATTTTGATTTTATCAGCAAATCCTATAAATACAAATAGGTTGCGCCTAGATGAGGAAGTCAGAGAAATCCGGTTGGCTTTAAAACGCTCTCAAAAGAGAGAAGCATTTCAATTAATTCCTATAGGAGCGGCTCGTATTGATGACTTACGTCAAATGTTGTTGGAGAACAATCCAGAAATTGTGCATTTTTCTGGTCATGGAACTGGAACTGATGGTTTAGTTTTAGAAAATACTTTAGGTGATCCGCTCCTAGTAAGTACAGAATCGCTCAGCATTTTATTTGAGCTATTTAAAGACCAAATTGAGTGTGTATTGCTTAACGCTTGCTATTCCGAAATTCAGGCGTCAGCTATTTACCAACATATTGATTGTGTCATTGGCATGGCGCAGCCTATTCAAGATGATGCCGCTATTAATTTCTCTAAAGGATTTTATGATGCTATTTTTAGTGGAAGAAATTATGCAGATGCTTTTAGATTTGGTTGTAATAATATTGATTTAAATAATATTCCAGAATCTAAGACTCCGACAATTAAAATCAGACATAAAGATTCATCTCCTCAAAACCCAACAAGAAATAATGCGCGTAAGCTAGTCATTGGGACTTCTGTGATTGGTTTGAGTGTTGGTTTAGTAGGACTAATCCAGTTAGCATTTGGTAATTCTGGACTCATCACTAATGCCTTACTGGCTTTTGGAAACCTCATTTTATGGGTGTGTTGTGCCTACATCTACTGTCCATCAAATCGAATTTTTGGTTTTGGCGTTACGGACTTTGGAACACCAAAGCAATACAAAAGATTACGCCATTTTGCTCTTGCTGGTATGATTATTATTCCCATTTTGAGTGCTACTGGGTTTTATGTAGGGCAACTCCCGATTAAGGACATTATTGTTCTTATCGCAGAATTTAAGGGTGAGAACCCGGAAAAATACCTCGTTACCAAAAATATCTTCAATAGCCTGTATGAGATTCTCCAAAAATACCCTGAAGTAAAAGTACGACACTTAAATCAATTTATTGAAGAACCGGAAGATGCTCTTGATGAGGGAAAAAAAAACAAGGCAACTATCGTCATTTGGGGTGACTATGGGCTGACAGATGTGGCAGTACAGATCAATCCACACTTTGAGGTGTTACTTCCCCCAAAAGACTTCCCTGAAATAGAGTCGTTAGAGCAAATAGCCCCCTTGTCCGAACTAAAAACTTTCAAATTGCAAACTCGTCTTTCAAATCAGATGGTTTATCTGAGCCTTTTTACTGTAGGGCTAACTCGCTATACGGTTAGTGATTGGGATCAGGCTATTAATAACTTCAGTGATGCTCTGGGACAAGTTAAAGATCCAATTAAAGAGTTTGAACAAAGCATAGTCTACCTTTACCGAGGTATGACTTATGCTCACTTAAAAGACTATCACCGCGCCATTACTGACTTCAACCAAGCCATCAAACTTAACTCTAACTACACTTTAGCTTACTACAACCGAGGGAACGCTTATGCTCACTTAAAAGACTACAACCGCGCCATTACTGACTCCAACCAAGTTCTTAAACTTGACCCTAACTATGCTTTAGCTTACGACAACCGAGGGTATGCTTATACTCAGTTAAAAGACTACAACCGTGCCATTATTGACTTCAACCAAGCCATTAAACTTAACCCTAAAGATGTCTATGCTTACATACACCGAGGGCTTGCTTATCGTAAAAACAAAGACTACGACCGCGCTATTGCTGACTACACTCAAGCCATTAAGCTTGACCCTAACAACGCCACAGCTCACAACAATCGAGGGTATGCTTACATTTATAAAGAAGACTATGACCGCGCTATTGCTGACTCCAACCAAGCCATTAAGCTTGACCCTAACAATGCCTATGCTTACGACACTCGATGCGAGACATACGACAAAAAGGGAGACTACGATCGCGCCATTGTTGACTGCAACCAAGCCCTTAAACTTGACTCTACCCAAACGAATTTTTACTATAACCGAGGAATTGCTTACAGAAATAAGGGCAGTAGAAATCAAGCAGTAGAAGACTTCAAGAAAGTCCTCAAATTAAACAATAATTTTGAATTAAGCCAAAACGCCAAGCAACAACTTCAAGAGTTAGGAACAAAATAGCAGTAACGAATCGGGCGGAAGTCCCTACCTTCAACGAAGTAAGGTAGGGATGGACAGCGGAAAAATCGAGGGGATTTTCAAGCTATATGAAGCGTAGCGAATAGTGCAGAAAATCTGCTAGATGTCTCCAAACCTTAGGAACACTTTTACTAGAAGTATCGTCCTGCGTCAGTTAAGGAGGGTCGTCTTGCTCTGAAGCCATGTTGTTACCACGTTTATAAAAATGGGAAACAGTAGGAGCAGGAGTAGTGGGGAAAGGACTATTACTTTCTTCTCCTTCTTTTACCCCCTTTACTTTTATCGGATGACCTTCGACTAAATGATCATTTAAGGCTTTAATAGCTGCATCTTCATTACTTTCAAGTTGTATTATGATTGTAACCTCAAATTTATTAACCTTACCAAAACTTAAAAACTGAGTTTTTAGGTCATCTAATTGAGCTTCAGTGACAGTGGAAGGTAGATTACTCACCAGGATAGTCATATTTTGCTTGATAATAAGGTTTTTCTTTTCAATCCTTAATAGGTTTTACTAAAATCAACCTATGCACTTTTGTAAAAAATCTAATTTTTCAAACCTTGAATTGCAGTAGAAAGAAAAGTTGGGTACTCGTTCTGTAAAACCTGTAAGATCCTAACCGCTGCACATTTATTGTGCTTGATCCTGGCAACTAGAAATGATTGCTCTGTTGACACTCCTAGAGGCGATTGCCTTTGGCACCGCCCTTTGGGCGATTGCGCTGTGCTCCGCGCAATCATGCGATCACAAATCTCTTCACCTTGGATCACCAAAACTACACAAGAGCCAATTTAATTTGATACTCGACAACTTTTGTCGACCCATTTGTTAATAAAAGCCACCCCACTATAAACTGGGGTGGCAGAAGTCAATTGAATCTCTAATAAGCAGTAAATTTTAAGTTATCTTCTAATTGTGCAAAACTTGGGTAATCGTGCAACAAGACAAAAGATTGTCAGTTCAAACATTAGCAAGTCATTTCTTGGTAATTTGTGCTTTTAGGTTACCCAAAATAATTCGGGTAATCTTCTCTTGAGGTGCATTAGCTAGAAAAATAGGAGACGATCCCCAAAAATGCCCCTAAATAGGACTTTTTCCGACCTCACTACCGAACTTATCCGACTGACAAATCTTAAAATGATTGCAACGATTAAATATTGAAAGAATTAGTCAAATGCTAGTGAATTATAACAAACACTACAATTGTCTTTTTCTGGTGTTCAATTAACACTTTTTTTTTAATCATTAAAATCATGTTATATCAATCTTCAGAAAACAAATACCCTAATCGCAATAAAGAACTTCTCAAGCACAACTTGTTTTAGAGCGCATATATTTCCATTGTTCGACTCTACATTCCTAATTCTCTAGGTCTCTTTTTCCTTTTTATCTGCGTATCATCCCATTTATGGAAAAAATGTCAACAAATCCAAGACGTGCGAGCCAGCAAACTGCTAGGCGAGTCAAACTTAACAATAAAGCACTGTTTAATGAAAATGATCCAAAGTTTGTCCCAATTGAGATATCTGTGGACAAGATTATTCTTCCCTCTAATCAACCTCGGCGTTATTTTGACTTCGAGGCAATGAAATCTTTAGTAGAATCAGTGAAACGTGACGGTATTCTCCAACCTTTGTTGGTTAGACCTATAGGAGAAAATTATGAGTTAGTCGCAGGAGAACGCAGATATAAGGCAGCACAAGCTGCAGCTTTAACATCTATCCCCGTAATAATCAGGGAAATGTCAGACCAGCAAGCACTGCACTATGCTTTGACTGAGAATTTACAACGAGAAGACTTAAACCCCATTGAAGAAACTGAAGGAATCTTGCAACTGTTAGCATTGCAACTGAAATGTGAAATTGTCAATGTATCTTCCTTACTCCATAGAATGGATAATCAGGCCAAAGGGAAAATTGCTCGAAACGCTTCTTGTCATTCAGAGGTAGAAATAGTTGAAAAAGTTTTTGCTAATTTAGGTAAGATGAATTGGCAGTCATTTGTCCGCACCCGACTACCACTATTAAAACTACCAAATGATATCCTCAATGCTCTACATGCTGGACGAATTGAATACACTAAAGCTCTGGAAATAGCTAAGCTAGAGTCCGAACAAGAGCGGACTCAACTGCTTGAAGCTGCTATTGAAATTCCTTTGTCCCTCTCCCAAATTAAACAACGCCTCAAACAACAACTTAAACATAAACAAGTAGCAACACAACCTCTAACCATACAAACTCGTTTAGAAAAGACTTACAAACAAATCAAACAGTTTAAAGTGTGGGAAAATCCACATAAACGTCAGAAATTAGAATATTTGTTGGTAGAATTAGAAGCTCTTGTACTAGGTTAAAATTTATAACTTGTGAAAGATCTAAAAAATAAAAACCACCTTTGATACTAATCAATGGTGGTTATGATATTTTGTGCCAATTGTTTGAGCGCAGTCATTAGCTATACGTTTTATTTGAGAAACTGGATGTTGGTAGTTAGACTTAATTTTATTAAAAACAGTAGACTATACTAATTCACTATAGATTTGATAGGCTTGGCAACTAAAGGGACAAGGAAGACAAGGGGATGGATTTGTATTAAGAATTTAGTGAAATGGTGTTAGAAGACTGTAAGTAACTACTTTTAAGAAAAACCACCCCGGAGTCATAACTTGGGTGGTTAGCAATTAATAAGTCGTTTATCTGCACATTCAATCATTATCTTATGCCGCAATTATGAGAAAACACGGAGGATTTGCTTAACTAACAAAAGCTATTTTTAGAAATACTAAGGGTATTTAAGAACTTGTAATCTTCCTTGGTTGACCTACTTGTTTACATTTTTTGTGGTGGGCATCTTTTTGTAAGAATAGGGATGAGAAATCATGTGAAGTTAGTGCTGTAAATATTGTGGTGTAGCATTGACAACAACCTGATAGTGTTTGAAAGCTTCTTGACC
>JAJPJF010000460.1 GCA_021324415.1 Nostocales cyanobacterium Centralia_MAG_434 | reverse complement strand
GTCGTAAAACACACATCAGTTGTCCGTACGTAGAACTGAGGACGATAGCCTGGGAAAAATGGTGTTTTACGACCACCTTCTTTTTCTGTGAGGACGTATACTCCACACACTCAGTTTGAAGGTGAAGTATACGTCCTCACAGAAAAAGAAGGTGGTCGTAAAACACCATTTTTCCCAGGCTATCGTCCTCAGTTCTACGTACGGACAACTGATGTGACTGGCACCATCAAAACCTTCACAGCTGACGATGGCAGTGCAGCAGAAATGGTCATGCCCGGTGACCGTATCAAAATGACAGTGGAGCTCATCAACCCAATTGCGATTGAGCAAGGAATGCGCTTCGCTATTCGTGAAGGTGGACGCACTATCGGTGCTGGTGTTGTTGCCAAAATCGTCAAATAGCACCTTTTTCACATAAACCATAGAGCAGAGATGGTATAATACGTCTCTGCTTTTTTCGCCGAATAGCCAATAATCAATTGTTAGTAGTTAGTAGTCAAAAAATATTCACTAATAACTAACAACCACTTCTTATTAACTAACAACTCGTCAGAACCAGGAAAACTTAACAATGGCAACGCTACAGCAGCAAAAGATCAGAATTCGCTTACAAGCTTTTGACCGACGTTTGCTAGACACATCTTGTGAAAAGATTGTAGACACAGCTAATCGTACGAATGCGACAGCAATAGGACCAATTCCTTTGCCAACAAAACGCCGGATCTACTGTGTATTGCGATCGCCTCACGTAGATAAGGATTCCCGAGAACACTTTGAAACCCGTACTCATCGCCGGATTATTGACATTTACCAGCCTTCTTCTAAAACAATTGATGCACTGATGAAACTAGACTTACCATCAGGTGTAGATATTGAAGTAAAACTGTAATTGGTCGTTAGTTATAAATAACAAAGAACAAATGGAAAATGACAACTAACACCTAACACCTAACAATGCCCAGAGAAATGCATCTCAGGGCTTTTTAGTAGTAGGACAAAATGATAGAATTTAACTAGAGTACGGGAAAAGCAAAGAAGAAGAAATTTTAAAGGTTAAATTTATACCAAGGTAACAATGACATTCTCTTCTAAAATTGCAGTTCGAGAACTACCTCTGTTCCCGTTGCCAGAAGTAGTTCTATTTCCCACAAGACCATTGCCCCTGCACATCTTTGAACCTCGCTACCGAATCATGATGAACACGATTTTGGAAAGCGATCGCAGGTTTGGCGTCTTGATGGTAGATCCAGCAACAAGCACGATTGCTAACGTGGGTTGCTGTGCTGAAATTATTCATCACCAACGGTTACCAGATGACCGTCTGAAGATGTGGACTTTGGGACAGCAAAGGTTTCGTGTCTTGGAGTATGTTCGAGAAAAGCCATATCGTGTTGGCTTGGTTGAGTGGATTGAAGATCACGCACCAGCTAAAGATTTACGGCCCTTAGCAACAGAGGTGGAACAACTTCTACGAGATGTCGTCCGTCTCTCAGCTAAGTTAACAGAACAAGAAATTGAACTGCCAGAGGATTTGCCCGATTTGCCAGTGGAGTTGTCTTACTGGGTCGCGAGCAATCTCTATGGTGTTGCTGTAGAACAGCAGACATTGTTAGAAATGCAAGATACTGCTGCTCGCTTAGAAAGAGAAGCAGAAATTTTGACTTCTACTCGTAATCACTTAGCAGCTCGTACTGTTCTGAAAGATACATTCAATCAAAAGTCATGAGGCCAGAGCCAGGAGTGAGGAATAAATCGAACAACTCCTAACTCCTAACTCCTAACTAATCTTTAAGACATTGTAGCTGCCAAAGATCTTCAGTATTTCCGTATAAGTAGTTAATTCTGCTAAAGCAGACTGCATATGAGGCTCGTGGACATCTGCTTCTGCATCAATGAAAAATAAGTATTCTCCAAGCGATCGCTTTGTTGGGCGAGACTCGATGCGGCTAAGATTAATATTTAACTGAGCAAACACTTGCATCGGTTGAACTAGAGCACCTGGTACATTGGCAGGAACACTAAATGCTAGTGAGGTGTGGGTAGTGCTTGATTGAGAGGTTTGGTTAGCTTCGCTCAATTCACCCTGACTGACCACCCAAAAACGGGTACAGTTTTCCGGATAATCATTAATATTGGTTGCCAAGATTGGTAGGTTGTAGAGTTCTGCTGCTCTTTTGGATGAAATCGTTGCTGCAGTAGATTCATTCTCTAGTTTCAGGAGAGCCTCCGTTGTGGAGTTACAGGGAATGATCTGTACATTGTTGAGAAACTGCTCCAACCATCTTTGACATTGTGCTAAGGCTTGCGGGTGAGAATAAACGATTTTGATGTCTTCTAAGCTGGCAGCACAAGAAATCAATGTATGAGCAATAGGCAGTACTAAAGCTAACTGAATTTGCAAACTATCTAGCTGCCACATTGTATCCAAGGTTATAGTTACACTACCTTCAATAGAATTTTCTGCTGGTACAACAGCTAACAGTGCTTGACCTTGGGCAACAGCTTTTAGTGTTTGAGCAATACTAGGATAGGGGCATAGGAGAGCTTCCGAGCCTCCTTTGTTTCTCAACCAATCGCGATAAAAAATAGCTGCTTGTTCTGCATAAGTACCAGTAGGTCCTAAGTGTGCAATTTGTAGGGTCATTGTCAGTTTGATTTGTAATCGAAAGATTGATCTTTACTGTTCAGTTGCCATGAGAGCAAATAACCCTCTAACGGCACTGGCTTGCCAACACCCTGCCATCTATAGTTTTTCTTGCTGAGGTTAGTGAAGAATATCCCTCAAGTATAAGTAGTAGACGAAAATTAAGCTAACTATGTTAAGGAATATAAAACGCTTCTTTTCTGCCTATGCTCTATGTCCAATCTTCACAAATAATCCTTTATTCTCAATTAATAAATTAAAAAATTATAGAATTATAAAGCAAATGTATTCATCTGCTCATGTTTACCCGGTTTACTGCATCTCAAACTGTTGAAATCGCCATTTCAGAGCAGCCGATTCCGATTCAGCACTATTTACGACAGCCCCAACGCTTGGTTAGTGCTCTGGTTGATCCTAGTCGCGTTCAGCAACTTTCTGAGGAAGTTTTTCGCTTGAAAATGCGTCCACTGAATTTTATGTCACTCAGTATTCAGCCTGCTGTAGACATGAGAGTTTGGGCAGAGTCCAATGGAATGATTTATGTGCAATCAATAGGCTGTGAAATCCTGGGTATGGATTATATTAATCAACGATTTGGTTTGAATTTAATAGGTTATTTATCTCCTTACCAGTTAAGTAATAGTACGCATCTTAAAGGAAAAGCTGATCTAGAAGTGCAGGTTGATCTGCCACCACCATTCTCCTTTACACCCAAGTCAATTTTAGAAGCTACTGGCAATGGTTTATTAAAGAGTATCTTGGTAACAATTAAGCAAAGATTGCTACACCATCTTTTGGCAGACTATTACCGTTGGGTAGAAACCCAGACAAAACAGACCACTGCTGATAGTGAAACAGGGGAGTTACCAATACTCAATCTTGAATGATCCTACTTAATGAAGGATCATTCAACAGTCAACTGTTGACTGTTAACTGTTGATTGAATCTGGCATGGACGAAAAGATTTACGATGTAAGCGTGAGGCACCATGATGTTGCAGTGCTAGTAGATGCTTTTGACTCCCATAACCCTTATTTTTTCCCAAGTCATACATGGGGTACTTAGAAGCAAAACGAAGTACTAAATCATCTCGCCAAACTTTAGCAACAATACTAGCTGAGGCAATCGCAAGCGATCGCTCGTCACCTTTAATGATTGTTTGTTGTGGCAGTGATAGGTCTTTGATCGACTGATTGCCATCAACCAAGCACAGAGCAGGCTGTACCTTTAGCTTGAGAACAGCCCGCTTCATTGCTAGTAATGATGCTTGCAAGATATTTATCTCGTCAATTTCAGCAGTTGAAGCAAAACCGATTTTCCAGTCTATCGCCAATGCACAAATTTGCTGCGCTAGCTGAGTTCTCCTTTTAGGAGACAGTTGTTTGCTGTCTTTGATTTTGGCTGCTATCAATTCCGGTAAAGCATGCTCTGGTAAGATAACTGCTGCCGCTACTACAGGACCAAACAAAGCACCTCTCCCGACTTCATCCACACCTGCAACTAGTCCTTGAATACCTGACAGTGTGGACAACTCTAGCCAACTTGCTTCCTTGAAAGGTGTTAGCGACTCGACAACAGCAATCACTTGCTCTGTCTCTACCATAGATTTTGTTAAGTATCAGATGTGGACGTATCTGTTTCTAGAGCAGAGGAACGACGACGACGACGACGGTTAACAGCAGATGTGCTATTTTCACTGTCATCTGGCATCATCACTAACTCTGATACCTCAGTTGCGGCTTTCGTCAAAGGTTCCCTTGGTGTTACAAATAAGGGCTCAACTGTTGCTTCATGTGCTTCACTGTTTGCAGGTGCGGTCTCAACTGATTCTGAAGTTGATGCAATTGGTGTAGTCGGAGCTTGCCCAGGCAGAGTCACATTAATAATGACAGACTTAGGATTTTTCACCTCTCGGTTTAAATGTACCAAAGGAGAAACTCCCATGAGAGCATAAATGTCCTGTTCTTCGGGTGACATTTCTACAGTGACAATCTCCGGTGGTTCTACCACTGGTTTTACTGGCTCTAACTTAGTGGCTTTACTACGTTCTACTTTCTCAGTCCAAGGAATTTTGTTAACACTAGGTGAGGTGATCTCTTCCCGTGCTCCTAGTTCCTCTTCAGCATCAATTTCCAAGTCTGGCTCGTTCACATAATTTAGTGAATTATTAACAAGCCTTGGCTCATCTTTACCATTTGCTCCATTTATCCCGATCCGACGACTCTGGCGAGTACGACGCTTTCTACTATCGCCCAGTTCGTGATAGCTAGGATGATTGATCAAATTGAGAGCGTTATAGTCTGTGTCTGTATCGTATCCTTCCCCAAATTGCTCGTATGTTTCCCTTGTTTCCTTTGGTTCTGCTATACGGGTCACTGGCAAACGTGGTTCTCTTTGCGGTACAGGAGTAAAGCGTTCTGGTAGTTCTGCTGGTATTGGTAATCTATTTTCCGTTTCTCCCGGCAAATGAACAATGTGCCCTAAACCGCCACAACTCGGGCATGTTTGACCGAACAATTCGTAAATGTTTTGACCTTGACGCTTGCGGGTCAGTTCTACCAAGCCTAGTTCAGTCAGTTGAGCAATCTGAGGACGCGCCTTGTCGGCTTTGAGTGCTTTAGTAAAATGTTCTAGAACGTGCAGCTGATCACGACGCGATTCCATATCAATGAAATCCACGACAATGACCCCAGCAATATTGCGCAATCGCAATTGACGAGCAATTTCTGTTGCAGCTTCACAGTTAGTCCAAAGCACAGTTTCACGAGCTGTTGCTGATCGTGTAAAGGAGCCAGAGTTAACGTCTATCACCGTCAATGCTTCCGTTGGCTCAATGATAATGTAGCCTCCAGAAGGCAAATCTACCCTGGGTTTGAGTGCTTCGCGAATAGCAGCATTAATGCGGAAGTATTCCAAAATCGGCTGGCGATCGCGATGATGATCAATCAGCAACCCTTGTGGTGTTTGTCCTCCACTCCAGTTCTGCAAATACTGCTTCACCCGCTTCAATCCTGTGCTGGAATCGACAACAATCCGATTCACATCTGCACCATACATATCGCGCAGCACGCGTTGAATAAAATCATCGTCTCGATTCAGCAGTGCTGGAGCACGAGTTGATTGTGCTTCTTGCTGGATCGCCTCCCATTGCTTTTGCAGCGCTTCTAAATCTTCGATGATTGCTTCTTCCGGCTTGCCCTCAGCTTCAGTGCGAACTAACAGACCCATTCCCGCAGGTTTGATCAGAATTGCAAGTGCACGTAGGCGATTCCGCTCGCTTTCGCTTTTAATCCGGCGCGATAAGTTTACACCTCGTCCATAAGGCATCAATACTACATAACGCCCAGGCAAGGTAATATTACCCGTGAGCCTTGGTCCCTTAGTACCTGTTGGCTCTTTCATCACCTGCACCAAGACTTTTTGCTGCGGTGTTAACAATTCTGTGATTGCCGCTGCTGTGCGCTTAAGCCTGAGTGGTCCTAAATCAGTGACATGGATAAAGCCGTTACGCTCTGGATCTCCTATATTAACAAAAGCCGCATCTATCCCAGGTAAGACATTCTCTACGACTCCCAAGTAAATATCACCGATTTGGTGATGACCTGTGGCTACAACGAGTTCTTGTATTTGATCTTCAGAAAAAACGGCAGCTATTTGATGCTGCTCCGCGATAATAATTTGTTTTGGCATTCAATTTCCTCAAAAATTAGCAGCACTAAGCTAGCTTGAGGGCTTATTATTCCTTTCACCCCTCCAAGCCCTAAACGGCGCTGCTGGTCATAACAATTGTGAATCAAGGAGCTAATGACACTGTAATTGCGTTTGCACGCCTGATTTTTACAGAACGGCTACATAATATTTAAGCAATTAAATCATCTATCCTCGATTAATTTTTGATGCAATACCCTCTCCAAAGAAAGCCCTGAGTTAACTTTTGACTCAATACACTTGATTTGAAAGCAAGCGAGTTGAGTTGTTAAGAAGAAGAGATTACTTCTTTTTTCATCCTCTGGATCATCCTTGAGGTTCGACTTAGCGCTTAAGCCAGACCGTTTCCGGCTCCACTCAGTAACTTCAAGGCACTCATAGAAGTGTGGATCGGGCAACGAACAATTGTTTTCCAAAGCATAGAATCCGAGAAGCCGACGAAGCCTATTGTTGGTAACTGATTCACAAAAATAGCTATGAAGAAAGAGTGTTCTTGTTTCTGCCTCAGTTTATCTGGGATAAAATCCTAGAAGTTGCACTCTAATACCTTTGCTTTAAAGCCCTGAGTACCAGGGTAGTGAATCAGCTCAATCAATGCAGCGCCAGAAAATTTCTCTTCATCCTATTCTAACGCAACCTTGTTAAAAATCAATTCCCATGCTCTACAACCTAAGGTCATTAGCTAGCCAACTGACCTTTAAGAATTAAACACCCAAAAATAGCCGATTGCGATGGATGTGCAGGAGATGAAATTCTGCACTTGCCACTTGCTCTAGCATAAACAGGATTTGTTCAGGACGCAATACCTTGCCATCATTGCGACAGCTACCCACATAGCGCAGGACAACTACTGAGTCTTCTGAGCGATCTTTGTTTGTCAGTAGTTCGATAAATTCCAACTCAAACAAGCGATCGCGCAGATTTACCAATTGAGTCCTGTTTGACTTGTTGGTTTGCTCCCACCAAATCTCATCTTTTCGCTTAATTGTATCAATCCACTCTTGCCATTGTGCAGTTGTTGTATCTCCAGAATAAGCTACGGTTATCAAATACTCTGCTGATTCCAATATTTGGGTGGCAGCAGGAGCTTTTAAATCCAGATTTTCCACGTTATATATAGGTATATCTGGTGGTAATACCAAAGCTAATTGATGTCGAAAAACCTCCACATCAACTACTAGTGTTAACTCAAAATCGGCAATTTCACCACTGCTGGTAGCACCCAATGACAAAGCATTTGCTATTGAAATGCGAGGAGTCGGGTGAAATCCGCCAGTAAAAGCAATAGGCAATCCTGCTCGCCGTAAAGCTCTATCAAATAGACGCATTAAATCTAAGTGGCTGACCAAAGCCATATTGGCTTGCTTGCCAAACTGAATACGGAGCCGTTGTGCTTTAGTGGTGTTTGGTACAAACTCACCTGCAAACTTTGGTATTGGTGGTGGTTCAATGACTACATTATGCCCAAAATCCGTCCCACAAACTCCACAATGAGAACAACCTTCAAAAGAGCAATCTGGTACAATTGCCGCTTCTAGAGCACGTTCCAAGTCTTCCTTCAACCACTTTTTGTCAATCCCTGTGTCAATGTGGTCCCAAGGGAGAGGGAGGTCGAGCAAGGAAGAGTTAGGAATGGAGGAAGTGATTGTGAGTTCTTGCTCTGTTCCACTCTCCTGTTGTTCTACGCTCCCATTTTTGATGAAATTCCATTCGCCGTTTTCGACTTGGCGGTATTTCCAGTCCAAGCCAGCTTCGGCGATCGCGACTCCCCAGGCTGAGAAAGCCTTATCTAAACTGTCGTACCAGGAATCCATCCCAGCACCCAATTCCCAAGCACGACGCAAGACTGCAGCAAGAGTGCGATCGCCTCGACCAATAAAGTCTTCCATTGCTGATATACGGACGTCGGTGAAATTCACCTTGACTCCTCTCATCTTGCGAAATGCTTGCCGTAATAACTCTTGCTTGCGCTCAAACTCGGCTGTAGATACTGAGTGCCATTGAAATGGGGTATGGGGTTTGGGCGTAAAGTTAGAAATTGTTAAGTTAAATGAGAGCGGTTTTCTGCCTTTTGTTCGGCATTCACGTTGTAACCAACTTACTGTTTCCGCAATGCCCAAGACATCAGCATCAGTTTCACCTGGTAAACCGATCATAAAATACAACTTAATTTTATCCCACCCTTGCTCCCAGGCTGTTTTCACCCCCCTGAGCAATTCTTCATTTGTCAAACCCTTATTGACGATGTCTCGCATCCGTTGGGTTCCTGCTTCTGGGGCAAAAGTCAATCCACCTTGCCGCATCCCACCTAGGATATTGGCAATATTTTCATCAAACCTATCTACCCTTTGGCTAGGTAAAGAAAGGGTAATATTTTCATTTTTTAAACGATTTTTAATTTCCATCCCTACCGCTGGTAGAGACAAATAGTCGGAACAGCTTAAGGATAGCAGAGAAAACTCATTGTATCCAGTTTCTCTCATTCCCTTTTCAATTGCTTCCACCACCTTTTGAGGTTCTACATCTCGTGCTGGTCGTGTAAGCATTCCAGGTTGACAGAAGCGACAGCCGCGAGTACAGCCACGACGAATTTCAATCGTCAAGCGGTCATGCACTGTCTGCATATAAGGTACCAGCCCAATGGAATATGCTGGTATTGGTGTTGCTACCCGCCGGAGAATGCGTTTTGGAACATCGGAGCGGTTAGGATGAACACCACCACTACTGGCCATATCGTAAAATTGAGGAACATATACCCCTGGGATTTGTGCCAAGTCCAGTAATAATTCTTGGCGACTTAACCCAGCTTTTTTGCCCTCTTCTAAAACTAAGCCAATTTCTGGTAGCAGTTCCTCACCATCTCCTAAGGCAAAAAAGTCGAAGAAATCAGCATACGGTTCTGGATTAGATGTTGCTGTTTGCCCACCAGCAAAAATCAAGGGATATAAAGGAGATTCCCTTTCCCTTGTCTCCCCTATTTCTTGCCTTTCCCGCCACGTCAATGGAATACCAGCCAAGTCTAACATTTCTAAAATGTTAGTTGCGCCTAGTTCATAACTCAGACTAAAGCCTAAGATGTCAAATTCTATCAGTGATTTTTTTGACTCTACAGCAAACAGTGGCGTTTTCGTTAATCGTAGTTTTGCTGCCAAATCTGGTCCAGGTAGGTACGCGCGATCGCATAACTGACGTGGTTGGGCATTTAAGATGTTATAGAGGATGATATGTCCTAAATTGGATGCGCCAACCTCGTATACTTCCGGATATGTTAATACCCAGCGTATGGCTACCGTATCCCAAGGCTTATGTACTGCTAGGAACTCGTTACCTGTGTAACGAGCTGGTTTTAAAATATCCGATGTGATTAATTTTTCTACTGCAACAGTCACGTTCGCTATCTTTTAGCTACTTTTGATTATAGCTACCCACCTCCTACCTTAGCATTGATTAGGACGTTCCTCCCCTAAAGTGGTAATATTTTCTTATAGTTCTGTCTCTATGTTCGCTACGCTACTAGTGTAGACACTTCCATGGAGAGCTTTCTTGCCGCATCAAATGCAGCTCGGTTCTCAAAAATCTCGAAGACTTTATCAAGTTGTGTCAGTTCAAAAATAATCCTGAGTGAAGGAGAAATAGAGCAAAGGCTAAAGCGCCATTTTAAGTTCTGGGCTACTTTAAGCGCTGAGATCAAAGCCATTAAGCCTGCACTGTCTAAAAATTCTATTGCTTCCAAATCTACGAGTAAAACAGTGCTTCCGCCTCGTGTCAATACTGCTGTCAGGTCCCGCTCGAATTCTAGGGAATTAGCAGCATTTATGCTACCTTGAGGACGAATAATTGTAATCGTTGGATCATCGTTTAGGACTGCCAGCATTGTTATATCCTTTTCCAGAGATTAAACTTTAATAGTTTTAGATGTATTTGACCATAAACTTTTTTCTCTGGCATCGCCCATTTGTCCTATGCCTCTTAGCCAACTCTTTACTTTTATTAAGTCTATGTTTAAGATTGTCAATGCTACCCAAACAACCGTATTTTAATATACATTTTTTCTTGATATATTAAAAAATAATAGCAAAGAAGCTTTATATCCCTGATAGGTTTCCTGTGATCTAGATCACTAAACACTGTTGTGTGGATCATGTTTAACACCAAGCTTCCGCTTAGATAATTGATATCTACGGTTATGGTAGGTTGATTTTTTATGAGAACTAGGTATGTTATACGTCAATTGGTAGAAAAAGCTCTTGATATTAAAAAGTTAACTCCTGAAATTGAAAACGAAATCAATACTGAATTGACGCAAATGGGTTACATTTCAGATGTAGACTATGAAGCCTTAGAACTCTTAATGGCAGAAATGGATGCAGGACGGATTCAGTTAGTTCCGACTTTTGGATACTTGTATTGATTGCTCAAAGTAAGCTAATTTAAATAACTTGGCTCAAATAGTAAAGTGTAACAGATTGTTATTATTCATACCATACAAGTATATTTTTATACTTCTCAGTCTCCCTGATAGCCTCAGCATACCTAATGTTTGTTAATACATTATATTAGCTATTAGCAAAAAAATACAACTACAAACTTATTACTGGCATCTAATATTTAAAGCATTAATGATATTCAAGTTACAGATTTTCATACGCTTTCATACATAAAAAAGAAAAAGTAAGAACATCTGCATTCATTTAGCTTTCCTAGCCCTTGCGGGATTGCCAAACTTGATAAATAAATTTATTAAGTTGATTTTTGACTACTGAAGCAGTTTCAGGTTGTGGTTCCTTTCCTAAAACTTGACTCAATAGTGGCATAACTTCAGTATCTAGGGCTAGTCTAAATCTCTCCACAGACCAAAGCAGGTCAGATGCATCTCGCAAGTCAGTAACGAGGGGTGGTTCTTGACTAAAAGTAACCAGCACTAGAGGACGTACCCAGCATAACTGACGGGAAACAACAACCTGAATGACTTCTGAATACAGCCACTCGTCACCATGCTCTAAGGAGACAATTTGTCCTGGTTGAAAGTTAAGGTTTATGTTCATGATAGTTCGACTTGCATTAATTGCAACATATTGATAATATGTCTATCAATTTTAAAACTTGAGTGTCATCCTCTAAAAAGAGCAATGATATACACTTGAGAGTACCTTTGACAAAAGTAAATTAACACTTTTGCAAGGGTTTGACACAATTGCAGCAATCAATCACTGTCTGCAAAAATTTGTCTTGTCCCAGTATTTAAGTTGATCATGTTATAGAATGGGTAAATAACTGTTAAGCTATCGCTGAGCAGAGACTCCGTTGTAGTAAACAAACTAGAAAAGAGCAAAGAGCCGTGTCTGTCGAAACCCTTGAGAAGCGTTCCACATCCCGTAAGCTAGCGCCTCAGTATCGCGTTTTGCTCCATAATGACAGCTACAATTCTATGGAGTATGTGGTGGAGGTATTACTGACCACAATACCGAGCCTCACCCAGCCTCAAGCTGTTAGTATCATGATGGAAGCCCACACGAACGGGATAGCCCTAGTGATTACTTGTGCTCAGGAACATGCTGAGTTTTATTGTGAGACTTTAAAAAATCATGGTTTAACTAGCACGATTGAACCTGAGGAATAAGTAATATGGGTGTCATAACAGCCAATTGCTAACTGCTCTCGTGCAATTAGCAAACGGTGTTCAGCTGTTTAGCACTCTATATGAAAATCAACCTTCAGATCCTGGCTCAGTCCCCTGTCCTCCTCAGACTGGGTTGTTTTATTCTAATATTATTAATACTATGGCTGCCTGTAGCCTTACCTATATATGTGTTGGTAAATGATGCCAACTTAGTAAGCATCGTGACAATGGTGCTGCTGTATGTAGAGTTTATTCTCTTACTACAAGTATGGGGTAAGTATGTATACAGGCAACCCCAGCTTTTACAGCATTATGGCTTAGGTAGAACTCAACAAAATGCTGTGGATTTGCTACGTGGCTTGGCTATTGGTACCATCAGTGTACTAATATTATTTGGATTGGAGGGAACATTTGGTTGGCTGGTGTGGCAACAACCCCAATCTCATGCGTCCCTTGAAAAAGTGATTTTAGAAGGTTTAATAGTCAGTTTGGGCATTGGTTTTGCCGAAGAATTATTATTCCGTGGTTGGTTATTAGATGAGTTACAGCGCGATTACAAATTCTCTAAGGCTCTTTGGTTAGATGCGATAATATTTGCGATCTCGCACTTTATCAAGCCTTTAGAGGCAATTATTCATACACTACCCCAATTTCCTGCTTTATTATTACTAGGCTTAACGCAGGTATGGGGAAAACACTGGCGTAGAGGTCGCTTGGGTTTACCAATTGGTCTACATGGTGGTTTAGTGTGGGCATACTACATTATTAATGTTGGAAAATTAATCCAATATTCTGGTCAGGCTCCGGATTGGATCACTGGTGTCAATAACAATCCTCTAGCAGGAATCATGGGGTTGGTATTTTTGAGTGGATTAGCCTTGTGGATGAGAAGTCGCTTCACCACTGTCCAAACTCTCTAGTCGAGAGTATCACTAGCAGTATTTCTTTACAAAAAGTCATAATTAGGTAAGACTAAGATAAAGTCCTTTTAGTGTTTGTTCACAGCAAGCATTGTCAATCTCATGCAACTGAACAAAAGTGCATCTCAACTTTCCCTTGCCCCGCTACTGTTAATTGCACCTTTTTTTCTGTGGGGAACGGCAATGGTGGCAATGAAAGGAGTTATTCCTCACACGACGCCATTATTTATGGCAGGAATACGTTTAGTACCGGCAGGAATGCTCATCTTGATCGGAGCAGCATTTATGGGTAGACCCCAACCAAAAGGTTGGGATGCATGGCTGTGGATTATCTTATTTGCCTTGGTCGATGGGGCACTATTTCAAGGCTTCTTGGCAGAGGGATTAGTGAGAACAACGGCTGGTTTAGGTTCTGTCATGATTGACTCTCAACCATTGGCTGTTGCACTGCTTTCATTGTGGCTATTTCAGGAACATATTGGACTTTGGGGATGGCTAGGACTAGCAGTGGGAGTCCTCGGTATTAGTTTGATTGGTTTACCCGATGAGTTGATTCTGGGTTTTATTTCAAGTTCTACGTCTTCTCCTCCTCACTCCTTTTTAGAAAGCGGTGAGTGGTTGATGCTGTTAGCAGCGCTGAGTATGGCAGTGGGAACAGTCATGATCCGGTTTGTCAGCCGCTATGCTGATCCTGTAACTGCTACTGGATGGCATATGATTTTAGGTGGATTGCCTTTGTGGGGAATTTCCTCAGTTGCCGAATCTCAGCAGTGGACAAATCTTGTTTCCTCCGACTGGATAGCGTTGGCATATGCCACAGTATTCGGAAGTGCGATCGCGTATGGTTTATTTTTCTACTTTGCCTCTAGTGGTAATCTCACTAGTTTGAGTTCCTTAACTTTCCTCACACCTGTATTTGCCTTAATTTTTGGTAACTTGCTGCTTCACGAAGTCCTAAGTCCAGTGCAGTGGGTAGGAGTCAGCCTAACTTTAGTTAGCATTTATCTCATTAATCAGCGTGAGAACTTGTCAGGAAAAACCAAGACAAATGCTGCTGAACAATCTACTACACAGCGGCAGCCAGAGTTGGAACCCTCAACGCAGAAGTTAAAGCCTGTCACTGTACCTGTTAGAGAATCGGAACCAGAGGTTTTGCCTCGACTCTAGGCTCGGCATGAGACATGGATTTGACACTCCCACGGCTGTTAAACTTTCGCTACGCTTAGTTTAACGAAAAGCCGTGGGATTCTTGACTCATTGGGGTTCTAGTGAACTTACCCTCATCAAGCATCTTGACCGTATGCCCTACGGCTGCACACCCTCTATTAAGGACGACTTGAGCGGCTGCAACATCTCTATCAGTTGTGTAGCTGCAAATTTGACAAGAATGAACACGCTCAGACAACTCTTTTTTACCCGTTTGAGTTCCACAATTAGGGCAAATTTGAGATGTCTTTTTAGCATCAACTTTTTGGAAGTAGATCCCACGTTTAAAACAACACTGTTCAAGAATTTGGAAAAATTGACTCCAGCCAGCATCTAAACAATGTTTACCTAACATTGCTCTAGACAATCCGACAAAGTTTAAATCCTCAACAAAGATTGTTTTGGCTTGGTCACACAATAGATTTGCTACTTTCCAATGAAAATCTTTCCTAGTATTAGCTATGTGTTCATGCAATTTTGCCACTTTCTTTTGAGCTTTGCGTCTATTGTTTGACCCTAATTCCTTGCGATTAACTCTTTGTTGCAGCAATTTAAGCTTGCGTTGGAGATCTACAAAAAATTTAGGACGCTTGACGCTTAACCCATTAGAAGTAGCAATAAAATTCATTAACCCAACGTCCACACCTAATGCATCACTATGAGGCAATGGTTGAGGAACACAAACATCCCATTGCAAAGTTAACATCACATACCAACCAGATGCACGTTTAACAATTCGAGCTTGTTTTATGATTGCGTCTGTTGGAATGTCTCTTGATTGCCTAAACTTTACCCAACCAATTACAGGAAATTTGATACACCCAGATTTTAAAGGCTGTTTTCCTAATTGAGGAAAAACAAAAGAACGCAGTTGCCCTACTTTTTTAAAACGTGGGAATCCAAAATTACGTTCCCACATAGAAGTAAAAGCATTCTCAAGTTGTTTTAAAGTTTGTTGCAAGACTTGAGATTGCACCCTTTTTAAATCAGGATATAACTCTTTTGCTCGAGTTAAAGCCTTACACTGACTAGCATAAGTAGGACGTGGGATATCAACTGAAATTATATATTCACAGTGTAATGAACAAGCATTAATTTGACATGAACGAGATTTGTACCAATCTTTGCGTTCTGCAAGAGCATAATTGTAGACCTTGCGATTAATTTCTAACCAATCTTGGAAAATTTCTCTTTGTTGCTGAGTTGGTATTAGTCGAAATTCATAAGTCAAAGAAAACATTGTTCATCACCTCCTTGTTACTTTACTCTACCTATACCGTATGGTAAAGATAAAGTCTTAAGAGACAGTTTTAAAACCGTCACAGATATCTAGACGGCGACTAAAGTCGCATCGCATTCATGAGGGCAGTGCTATGGGCGGGTTTCCCGACTTGTAGCAACTGCCCGTCCCACACCTAAAAGGAGTGGGCTTTCTGCTTTGATTGTTGTAAAATATTTTTCCCCTAGTATTCATAAATGTGCTTGAATATTACTAACAGCCAGGGTGTGTTCAAAATATTTTTGTCGGTAAAAAATCTAGTATAAAGTAATCTTGGTGGCGATCGCTGCCAAATTATGTTCTGGCTGAAATTTGCAATATGAGGCTAAGCAGTTCCTCAGTTTTAATCATCACTTGTTTGACTTGCGTGGGATTAGCTCCCAATTCAGCAGGTGCAGCAACACATAACCCACCATCCAAAATTGTAGAACTTGCTTCTGTCAGTTCTACAAACACTGGTCAGCAATCAATTCTGAGACCAGGAAATACAGGTGGGCAGGTAGAGGCACTGCAGACTAAGCTTAAGAAGCTAGGATACTACAATAATTCTATAGATGGGCGCTATGGTAATAATACCATTCTTGCTGTATCTAACTTCCAGAAATCAAAAGGTTTGATCGCAGACGGTGTTTTTGGCACGACAACGAGAGAGAGACTTGAGGCCACAATTCATAAACAACCATCATTATCTTTTGCTACTAGTTCTACATCCAATAACAGTATCAAGTCAAACGGAGAACAACGAGATTTCCTGTGGTGGACACTGGTTGGTATTGGAATACTAGGAGTGATTGGGGCACTACTGTATCTTGTGAGATGGTATGAAAAAGTTAAAAAAGACTCAAACCCAGAAAATAGAGCCCCTGGAACTTCTCAAGATCATCAAACCAAATCAGTTACACAGTCCTTACAGGAGTTAAAACCCAAAACTGCTGAGCATTTCAACAGTATTGCTTTGATTAGTCCACCAGAATCGACAACGTCACCACCAACAAAATTTTTGGCATCAGAAACAACGAGTCGCCTTGCCAAAGTCAATATCGTGGATGAATTGATTAAAGATTTACGCAATCCCGATCCAACACAACGGCGTAAGGCAATTTGGGATTTGGGTCAGCAGGGAGACTCAAGAGCTATTCAACCATTGGTAGAGTTGATGATGAACGCAGATTCTCAGCAGCGCAGCTTAATTCTGGCAGCTTTAGCAGAGATCGCTAACCGCACACTTAAACCAATGAATCATGCTTTGGCTATGTCACTACAGGATGAAAGCCCACAAGTCAGACAAAATGCCATCCGTGATCTGACTCGCATATATGACTCAATGGCACAATTTAGTCAAATGTTGTCTCATGCAGTGCATGATCCTGATAAAGACGTGCAAGCAACAGCGCGATATGCTCTTTCACAAATGAATCGTATCCGTAACTTGCCTACTCAGACAACAGAGAACAACAGCGAAAAAACAGAAGATGGGGGTACCGACTAGCAGTAAAATTGACCTTATCAGGTTAATTCTACTGGATTAGTAAATTCTGTGACTCATTACGGTACTATTTGCCCCGCTGCAACTGGACACTTGAATACAATGACTACTTTAGGGCGCGAACTCAACAGACGTGGTCATGGTGTTACGGTTTTGGGTATGCCTGATGCAGAGGCTAATGCCAAAGCGGCTGGTTTAGATTTCCGTGCTATATCGGCATCGGAGTTTCCTGTTGGTACAACAGCTAAATTTTATGAACATCTGGGCAAACTTGATGGGCTGGCAGCATTACGATACACAGTTAGTTTGTCTGAGAAAACAACGAGTTTCTTTTTGCGGGACGCGCCACAAGTTATTAAAGAAGCTGGCATAGAAGCATTAGTTATTGATGAATGTATATTTGGGGGAAGTACTGTCGCAGACTTGTTAAATATTCCCTTTGTGACAGCTTGTTCTGCACTAGTTAACGGTTTTGACGACTCCATTCCCCCATTTTTCACAACCTGGAAATACAGTTCCGCATGGTGGGGACGGTTGCGGAATCGTGCTGGTTATGAATTCATGCTTAGTTTTGGAAAATCCATTCGCCAAGTCATTTCAGAATATCGTCAGCAGTGGAAATTGCCCAAGTGCCGTAATATTAACGATTTTTACTCTGTCTCAAAATTAGCAATTGTTAGTCAACAACCCCGAGAGTTTGAATACCCAAGACCTAATTTGGCTGGGTTACTCCATTTTACCGGTCCCCACTTTGACTCTACTGCGCGAAAACCTGTTGATTTCCCATTTGAAAAACTGAATGATCAACCTTTGATTTACACGTCGATGGGGACATTACAAAATCGGTTAACTCGAATTTTCTACCAAATTGCAGAAGCCTGTGTAGGGTTAGATGCCCAATTAGTTATTGCCCTAGGTGGCGGACTTGAACCTGAAACACTGCAAGACTTGCCCGGAAATCCTTTAGTCGTCAAATATGCACCGCAACTAGAACTGCTGCAAAAAGCTAGTCTGACGATTTGCCATGCCGGAACAAATACAGTGTTAGAATCCCTGTCTTATGGTGTGCCTTTGGTAACTATCCCAATCACTAATGACCAACCAGGAGTAGCAGCACGTATTGCTTGGACGGGTGTAGGAAAATTCATTTCTACTTCAAGGTTGACCACTTACAGATTACGTAAGGCTATTGAAGAAGTTCTGACGCAACCAGCTTATACACAAAATGCCCTTAGACTAAAAACTGCAATTGAGCAAGCAGGCGGGGTCCATCGTGCTGTTGATATTATCGAACAAGCAGTCGCGAAAAATCAGCCTGTAATCAATAAATAATTTTTGACTAATAGGCATAAGCTCTACTATGATTTTTGCCGAAACCTTGGTTAAAGAAATTAATGCAATCCCAAATCCAAAATCCCGCGTCTCATGTTGTCCCTCCACCATTAAAACCAGGTGACCGATTAAGAGTTATTGCTCCTAGTGGTGCGTTGCGAGAATTTGAAGCTTTTCAACGAGGAGTGGAGATTTGGCGATCGCATGGCTACGAAATAGAAATACCAGCACAAATAAATGACAAATGGGGATATTTAGCAGGTAAAGATGAAAGCCGTCGCTACCAGCTCGCAGAGGCATGGAACGATCCAAACTGTCGTGGTATTCTTTGTGTAAGAGGTGGATATGGTAGCACTCGTGTACTAGAAGACTGGAATTGGCAAATTAACACATCATCCGAAAGCCAAAATTCAAAATGGCTTATTGGCTTTTCTGATATCACTGCACTCCTTTGGAGCCTCTATAATATAGGAATTTCAGGTGTTCACGCGCCTGTATTAACAACTCTTGCTGCAGAACCAGATTGGTCAGTGCAACGGTTATTTGACTGGGTAGAAGGTCGTTCTATCCCACCTTTACACGGTTGTGGTTGGAGTGGTGGTGTAGTGAGTGGTACTTTACTTCCTGGTAATCTGACAGTAGCAACCCATCTTTTGAATACGCCGTTCCAACCAAGTTTTGATGATGTCATTCTGGCTTTAGAAGATGTGACAGAAGCGCCTTATCGAATCGATAGACTGCTGACACAGTGGCGCATGAGTGGAGTATTGCAAAAAGTTCGAGGAATTGCTTTGGGTAGTTTTAGCCGTTGTGAAGCACCGCCAGATATCCCTAGCTTTAGCGTTGAGGAAGTTTTGCGCGATCGCTTGGGTGATCTAGGTATTCCTGTTGTTTCTGACCTTTCTTTTGGTCACGACACCTGTAATGCAGCTTTACCAGTAGGTGTGAAAGCAACTCTGAATGGGGAGCAAGGAATACTAGAAATAGCACAATAAAATTACATACGCCAATAGAAGAAATCTAATTGCTTTGTCAGTAGTACGATTGCCAAAAGCAAAATTTTTATTAAAAACAGGTTGACAACATACTATAAGATTCAGGCCATAAAATATTCCGTTTACAGTATTAATGTAGAAATCGCTTATAATAGCTGAGTCATTATTAATTGATAGAAGATTTTGAGGAATTCATTGCATGGCTAAAAGTTATGTAAGCACTGCCTGGTTACAAGTGCAAGATTCCAAGTTATTTACAATTTTTGCGTGGAGTCAAAGACAAGCAGAACTTATTCCTGCAAAATCATGGTTAACTGTACTGGAAATATTTGTTCATGAGCATTCTTTAGTAGAAGCATATCAAATATTTCAGGAAAATAGGTTAGCTCCCATAGCAGAGAAAGTGATGCATGAACTTTCTCAATACGAGGATATAATTGAAGATTCAATAGTGCTTTTAGCAGATAAAACTTTAACAATTTTTGGTAAAGGTTTCCGAAGTTTTATAGAAAAAGATCTACAATTTGAACTTGGTTCTTTAAGTCAAGAAACTTACCAAGTTCTCCTACAACTGTTCTCAAAATCTGAATTAGAAGATGACCGAGATTCTATTAAAAATATAGATGACTTTACTAAGTTAGTAGAACAACTAGAAAAGCTGGGATTGTTGTCTCCTGCTAAAGGTTCCATAGATTGGGGCGATTTGAAAAAGACTGTACCTATTTGTCAAGCATTTGGATTAACAAGAGGAACTCCTGTCGATAGATATTATTTACGAAAATTTATTGAAGAGATCCAACCTCAAGTAGTTGGAAACATTCTAGAAGTAGGAGGAACTCCAAAAGATAAAGATTTTTATCAACTTAATGCCAGTGCATCTTATCAGATTCTTAACTTAGAGCCTGGTCCTGGAGTAGATATACAAGGAGACGTTCATGATTCATCAATTGTAGAGCCCGAGTCTTTTGATTCAGTAATCATCTTTAATGTCTTAGAGCATTGTTATGCACCCTGGATAGCAATTGAAAACATTTACAATTGGTTAAAAATTGGAGGAAAATGTTTTGCTATGGTACCTAGCGCCATTAGAGTGCATGCAACTCCAGTTGATTATTGGCGACCTTTACCTGATGCTTTTGCTTGGTTATTTAGGAAGTTTTCCCAAACGAAATTGTATGTCTATGGAAATCCTATAACTGTCATAGCTAGTTATCATGGAATTGCAGTTGAAGAACTCACTACTGAGGAACTAGATGCTTTTCATCCAGATTATCCCGTGGCTACTTGTATTGTTGCTGAAAAATAAGATTGCTCAGCTTGTGAGAGCAGTAAGACTCAGTTCTTTAAATAGTAAATTGTAGGAAGATAAGAATAAACTCATGATAAACAGTGTCATCTTTGAAGAAACGCCCGAAATATCAATTATTCTCTGTACCTATAATCGTGCTAAATACTTAAACAATTGCATAGATAGTGTTCTCAATCAAACTTTTAAAGATTGGGAACTACTTGTAGTTGATGATGGTAGTCAAGACAACACTTTTGAAATTGTCAATTCCTATATTCAAAAGTGTGATAAGATTCGTTATCTCAAACATACAAACAGAAAACTATGGTACTCCAAAAATGCTGGTATTCAGGCATCTTTTGGCAACTACATAACATTTCTAGATAGTGACGACGCATACAAACCAAATCATCTAGAGTCCCGACTAGAATATATGAAAGCTCATTTAGAAGTTGACTTAATTGAAGGTGGATTTGAAACAGAAGAAGAGGTTTGGGTAGCAGATTATTTCAAACGCGGTCAAAAAATTAATCTTCGAGAATGCGTTTTAGGACCAACATTTTTTGGAAAAAGACACGTATTTTTTCAGTTGAAGGGATTTAACAACATTTCTTATGGAGAGGATACAGATTTTTGGTACCGATCAGAAAAAAAATTCAGAACGCAAAAACTTGCTGAACCTCAAACTTATCTTTATACCAGAGCAGAAACTAGTATTACTAAAAGTGTTTTAGAAAACATTTCCTAATCAAAGGACTACTTTAAACGTCGCCCCACTTACGGTAACAACGTGCTGAGATATGATAAGGCTGAAAAATTTCTAAAAAGTGCGTTTGAAGAGTTTGAAAGAATGTATTTAATACTTTAGGGTCATCTAAATGAAAAGGTATCTCTTCATTAAAACCCTTAAAGAAATTCCAATTTAGGATAATCTTACCTTCAGGTTTCAAGGATTTATGAAACTGTAACAGCTGTTTGCTTGGATCGGGTATATGTTCTAGAACATCGAAGGCAAAGATTGTATCGAAAGTTTCTTCTAACGGGGCTTCAGGAGAACAAATAATTTTTTTGCCCAGCCCCAGTTGGTCGACTCGATACTGAACGAAGTTACGGTTAACTGGATTGATATCATAATAGATGACTTGCTCAACTTGAGGGCACAGAGCAGCGGCAATTGTATGAGTACCAATACCACCGCCAAAATCTAGTACTCGACCTCGAGAATGCCTTTCAATAAGAAGCAAAGTACCTCCAATATAGTCTTGACTGATTAGATGCCATTCCCCAAGTTCAAATAAGTAAAGCTCTTGTACCTTATCACTATAAAAATTATCGGCTTTTTCCCAATTAAATTCTATATTACCTAACTGTGTCATTTCTAGTTGCGCTGACTTTAACCTCTTCTCTATTGTTTCTGAATCTAATTTCAAAAAAGCTTGTAGATGTTGTTTGAAATTAAATGAATTCTGCCAATAGCCGTCTAAAAAAGATGGTTTGGGTGTCGTCATAGTTGTTTTAGAAAAATGAACTTTAGTTATTTTACTATAAATTCATTTTAGATTTAAGTAAAAATTTTATATATATGTAAGAAATCAACTTTTCAATTAAAGGTTACTTGAAGAGAAATAATATTTTATTATAAAATTATTCACTTGTCGATATTTTATATGCTTTTTATATAAAATGTTTTTACCCATCTAAAATATTAGGCATGAGAATTAATATCTTTTTATCCCAAATCGTAACTTATTTTCGCCAGTTCATATATTTGGCTAAGACGATTCCTCTTTTGGCAATTCTGTTGAGTTTTTTTCTAATATCTCTATCTAGTTGTCAGTTTTCATCCCAAAAAGATAGCTCAGTTATTCATCTAACACTGTGGCAGGCAATTAATCCACCTGCTAATCGAGATGTGTTTCAAAAACTAGTAGACCGATTTAATCAAACTCATCCAGATATTCAGGTAGAGTCTGTATGGGCTGGTGAGCTTGACCAACAATTACCAAAAGTATTCACAGCCGTTATCGGCAAGGTACCCCCAGATATTCTTGTATTCTACCCTCAAATCACTGGTCAGTTTCTGGAAATAGGGGCAATTCGACCTTTAGAAGATTGGTTGGAAAAATTGCCAGTGAAGTCTGAAATTATTCCCAATTTATTCGATGAGCTACAGCTAGACGGTCACATTTGGTCAGTTCCACTATACACCAGTAACATAGGTATTTTTTATCGACCTAAGCTTTTTAAGGCAGCAGGAATCACTCAAATGCCTAATACTTGGGAAGAATTGAGGCAAGTTGCTAAAAAACTGACCATAGATCGTAATGGAGATGGGCATCCAGAGCAGTACGGAATAACCCTACCTTTAGGAAAGGGTGAATGGACAGTGTTTAGTTGGTTCCCCTTTTTACTAAGTGCTGGAGGGGAGGTCGTGACCAATGATCGACCGAATTTGATCAATCATGGAGCGATCGCAGCGTTGCAATTCTGGAAAGATCTATTGAAAGATGGTTCTGCAACGCTTTCTCTTCCAGAACGTGGTTATGAAGAGGACAATTTTATTGCAGGACGTGTTGCCATGCAGATTACAGGACCTTGGACTTACATAACAAAGTCTAACGTTGACTATGGAGTATTTCCCATTCCTGCAAATGTAGAAAGAGCTACGGTGACAGGTACTGGTAATTTGTATGTAATGAAGACTACACCTAAAAGAGAGCAAGCTGCACTAAAGTTTTTGGAGTATGTTTTGAGTGAAAAATTTCAAACAGAGTGGAGTATTGGGACAGGTTTTTTGCCAGTTAACCTTAAAGTAGCTCAAAGTGAAGCTTATCAGCAATTCATGAGTAAAAAACCATGGTTGAAAGTATTTGTGGAGCAAATGTCTATAGCACGTACTCGACCTATTATTGCTGGTTACAATCGTCTATCTGACAGTCTTGGTCGCGCGATCGAAGCAACATTGCTGGGTGAGTCTCCCGAAAAAGCTCTCAAAAAAGCCCAAGAACGTTTAGAAGTTATTTGGGATGCCAATTAATATTCTCTTGTTATTGGTGAGTTTCTTTTTAAGATACATAAGCCAATTGCTGGGATAATTCCTAGAATGAGTGCGGTGAGTCCTTGCTGACTAAAATTAACTATTTGAGAACGAAGGACTTCTGGAATAAACCTTTGTACTAGGGAAAGCAACCCAATCACAACACTAATTAACAGAAATGAAACTGAAGGCAAAAAAATCCACCACCAAACCCTTGTTGTGTAGCGACGCAATACAAACCATTGGAAACAACCCATCCAAACTCCTGAAATAATATATGCACAGGTTGACAAGATTCCTAAAATAAAGACTCCTTGGGTCGATATATTTTTATGTAAAGATGAAGCGATGGATGAAATGTAGTTAATCCACACTGTGGAAATACTGTTAGCAGTTAGCCATCCCATGCTCGTAGCAAGCATCCACAACCAACCTGATAAATATCTGTGAATAACAAATGCTTGATCTGCCCCAAAGATGACAGCAAACACAACAGTACTGAAGTTTTTTTTCCAGCTGTACCATGTTAATTGCTCTCCCACAACAGGTGGCAGTATATCCAGAAGGATTTTTTCAGAGGACATACTAGCAATTCCACCTACAATCCATCCCAAAAGGGTCATAAAGGTAAATTTGAGTAAGAACAGTCTGACCTGGGAACGTGGGATCAAAAACATTTCTGATTTAGGAATGCTAGAGGTGGATTCTCCATGAGAAGGACGGTTTGAGTCGGCTCGCATAAAAGTTCAGTGGCTATTAGTCAGGACTCTGAAAAAATCATCCTCCATTTCTAAGTGACAATACCAAAAAGGAAGACTTCGGTGAAACTCACTCAAGAGTAAAAAAACTCCTAAGTAGCATACCCTAAAGAAGAATTCAGAATGCAAATAGTAGGATATTGGTAAATTAGACTTCAACTCAGCAGCTAGTCAGAAAAAATTTATCCCCAACAGAGTCCACTGAAAAAGCACAATCCTGGAATGATAAGCTAAACAATGACATAAAAAAGAGCTTAGGATGAAGTGTTAAATGGGTATTTCTGCAAACGCTCCCTATCTCCTCAGGGCAGCTCGTGGTGAAGTTTTAGATCGTCCTCCCGTGTGGATGATGCGTCAGGCAGGACGTTATATGAAAGCTTATCGAGATTTAAGGGAGAAGTACCCTTCATTTCGCGATCGCTCAGAAATACCAGAAGTGGCGATAGAAGTATCCTTACAACCCTGGAAAGCCTTTCAACCCGATGGGGTAATTCTGTTTTCTGATATTGTCACGCCACTACCAGGGTTAGGCATTGACATGGACATTGCTGAAGGTAAAGGACCAATAATTCACTCACCGATTCGCACTGAAGAACAAGTTGCAAGCCTACATGCTTTACAACCAGAAGAGTCGCTACCGTTTATCAAAACAATTTTGCAGGCTTTACGGCAAGAAGTAGGCGACAAATCAACAGTGTTAGGTTTTGTGGGTGCACCATGGACACTAGCAGCTTATGCAGTGGAGGGTAAAGGCTCTAAAACCTACTCTGTTATCAAAGGTATGGCCTTCTCAGATCCAACAATACTGCATCAGTTGCTAGACAAATTAGCTTCAGCGATCGCCACCTACATGCGCTACCAAATTGACTGTGGTGCTCAAGTTGTTCAAATGTTTGATTCTTGGGCAGGTCAATTGAGCCCTCAAGATTATGACACCTTTGCTTTGCCTTATCAGCAAAAGGTTTTTCAGCAAGTTAAGGAAACTCATCCAGATACACCCCTCATCTTATTAGTCAGTGGAAGTGCGGGTGTACTAGAAAGGATGGGAAAATCGGGTGCAGATGTTATCACTGTAGACTGGACAGTGGACATGGCAGAAGCACGCTCAAGATTAGGAACACACATCAACGTTCAAGGAAATCTTGATCCCGGTGTGTTATTTGGCTCTCAGGAGTTTATCCGTAATCGTATCCTTGACACTGTTCGTAAAGCTGGCAATAGAGGACATATTCTAAATCTAGGTCATGGTGTTCTACCAGAAACCCCAGAAGAAAATGTCGCTTTCTTCTTTGAAACGGCAAAGCAACTTAATGCTGCAGCAGTTGGGAATTAGGAATGAGAAGTTAGGAATGAGGAGTGAGGAATGAGGAGTTAGCAAGTATACTTTGTTTACCTCTTACTCTTGATTTTATTCCTAAACGCCAGTTGCTTCAAGTCGGCAGAGCCGGACGCCAGTCGCTCATGGGGGGAACCCCCAAGACCGCGCTGGCTCCCCAACGCACTGGCTCCTCCTAACTCTTAGACAAAAGTATGACTCAAAAAAGGATTTTAGTGACTGGTGCAAGTGGCTGTATTGGTCACTACTTGAGTGAAACCCTAATTCAGAACACAAATCACGAACTGTATTTACTAGTTAGAAACCCAAGTAAACTGCAAGTTGACACCCAAGCACGCTCAGGTATTACTGTTTTGCAAGGCGATATGCAAGAAATTGAATGTTTTGCTGACTTGCTGAAAACAGTCGATGTAGCTGTGTTGACAGCAACAGCTTGGGGAGGCGAGGAAACATTTAATATCAATGTAGTTAAAACACTAGAATTGCTAGAACTGCTAGATCCTGATAAATGCGAACAGGTCATCTATTTTTCCACAGCTAGCGTTTTGGCTCAAAACAATCAACCACTCAAAGAGGCTGGGGAAATCGGTCATGATTACATTCGTTCAAAATACGATTGCTTACACCGTCTATCAAAATTAGCGATCGCACCCAAAATTACCACTGTTTTTCCCACTTTAGTGCTTGGTGGCGATACTGACAAACCCTATTCTCACTTAACTTCTGGATTTGTAGAGGTCACGAAATATATAGACTTGATTCGCTTTTTTCAAGCAGACGGTAGCTTTCACTTCATTCATGGACAAGACATTGCTACTGTCGTACGATATTTGATTGAGCATCCACCCAAACAGGATGAACCGCGTTACTTCGTTTTAGGTCAAGAACAAATCACAGCAAACCAACTTATTGAGGAAGTTTGCGCTTACCTCGGCAAAAAGATTTACTTCCGCATCCCCCTATCCTTATCATTAGCCAATTTGATTATCTTTTTGTTCCGCATTCAAATGGCTGCTTGGGATAGATTTTGTATGAATTATCGGCATTTTACTTACCAAACTGTGATCAATCCTACCTGTTTCGGGTTGCCAAATCACTGCGCTACGATAAGTGATGTTTTGAGAATTAGCGGTGTTGAGAGTCGCCAGTAGAAAAAAGCAAATTAAAGATAATATCGATGCAAAAGCAGATAAACGATTATCTTAACGAGTTGGGTTTTAGTTCCGGATTCTTCTCGAATTAAAGGCTAAATGGGTTTAAGGGCAGACTAACTATTAATTTCTCGTATTGGCCAAAAATCTCAAATAATTAATTTTTGTGGTAACAGGAACAAAATAGAATTTGACACTATCGTGTATATTTTAATCAAGATGATACTTATCCTGGCTAACCAGTGGTTGCTCCATCTGCCAACTGCTTAACTCACCATATTTTTTCCAAAATTTAAAGAGGTTCGACGGTTTTCATGCGAGTATTATTGGTCTATCCCAAATTTCCCAAAACTTTTTGGTCGTATGAAAAAATATTGGCATTAGTGAATCGCAAAGTGTTACTACCACCCTTGGGTTTGGTAACAGTAGCAGCAATATTGCCTCAAGAATGGGAATTTAAGCTAGTTGATCGTAATATTCGGCCAGCAACCGAACAAGAATGGGCATGGGCAGATGTGGTTATTTTTTCTGCCATGATAGTCCAAAAGCAAGATTTACTAGAGCAAATCCAACAAGCAAAGCAACGGGGTAAGTTAGTTGCAGTTGGTGGTCCATATGCAACTTCAGTACCGCATGAAGTTCAAGAAGTAGGAGCAGATTTTCTCATTCTAGATGAAGGAGAAATTACACTCCCAATGTTTGTAGAATCAATTGAACGGGGTGAGACCTCTGGGGTTTTTCGCGCTACAGAAAAACCCGACGTGACAACGACACCAGTACCCCGCTTTGATTTGTTAGAACTTAATGCCTATAGCATGATGGCAGTGCAATTTTCGCGGGGTTGTCCTTTTCAGTGCGAATTTTGCGACATAATTGTTCTCTACGGTCGTAAACCACGTACCAAAACACCTGCTCAACTGTTAGCAGAGTTAGATTATCTCTACAAGTTAGGTTGGCGGCGTAGTATTTTCATGGTGGATGATAACTTTATTGGCAACAAGCGGAATGTTAAATTGTTGCTGAAAGAGTTAAAAGGGTGGATGGCAGATCATCAGTATCCTTTTTATTTTGATACTGAAGCTTCAGTTGATTTGGCACAAGACCCAGAATTGCTGGAATTAATGGTTGAGTGCGGCTTTAAAGCAGTGTTTTTGGGAATAGAAACGCCAGATGAAGACAGTCTGCAACTGACAAAGAAGTTTCAAAACACTCGCAGTTCTCTAATTGAGGCAGTGCAAACAATTATTAAAGCCGGTTTACGACCCATGGCCGGGTTTATTATCGGTTTTGATGGAGAACAACCAGGCGCAGGCGATCGCATTGTTCGCTTTGCAGAACTTGCAGCCATCCCATCTACTACCTTCTCTATGTTACAAGCACTCCCTCATACAGCACTTTGGCATCGACTCCAAAAAGAGGGACGATTGCGGGACAATCAAGACGGGAATATTAACCAAACGACTTTGATGAACTTTATCCCGACCCGTCCTCTAGAAGATATTGCAAGAGAATATATTGAAGCATTTTGTGCCTTATACGAACCAGTACGATACTTAGATCGCACCTATCGCTGTTTTTTAATGATGGGCAGTCCGAGTTGGACAGCGCCATTTAAGCTACCAAATTTGATGCTTTTGAAAGCTATGGCGATTATCCTCTGGCGACAAGGAATACAACGAGAAACTCGCTGGAAGTTCTGGCATCACTTGTTCAGCATAATTAGGCGTAACCCGAAAGTGCTTGAGCTTTATCTCGATACCTGTGCCCACATAGAGCATTTCTATGAGTATCGCCAAATTGTCCGCGAGCAAATAGAAGCTCAAGTTGCTGAATATCTTGCGCAAGGTGTGGAGAAGCCATACGTCTCGCTAACTAAAGCACCTGTAGGAGTGGGGGGAGGAGAGTTAGGCGTTAGGAGTTAGGCGTTAGGAGTTAGGCGTTAGGAGTTAGGAATAGGGAGTGGGGAAGTAGTGTTCTGTTGTCTCCCCTATCCTCCTTGTCCTCCTTGTCTTCCTTGTCCTCCTTGTCTCCTCCTGATCCTATGCCCCATGCCCTACTCTCCATTCAAAATCATTAAACTTCATTGCGAATTACAAAATTCCAGCAAAACATTATGATAAGTTTTCATAATGTACAGGGAAAGTATTGGTCTAGTATTTTAAGGAGAACACAGTGGCTAGGGAATCAAATGTACTAATGAGTGCAGATGTAGTGCGTGAAGACTTCAGTGAATACGTTGCCCATTTACAGCTTCATATGGCTCTGCAAGCTCGTAATCTGGTTCCACCCTTAAAGCAGTCCATAGAAGACAGTCGAGTGCAATTACTCCACCAAACCCAAGCTAATTTTGAAAAGTTGGCTTCGAGGCAAGCCCTTTAAGCCATCGAAATGTTAAATAATGTAAAGTAAAAGATAAAATAATATCACAGCAGACCTTGTTAAGCTAGTAAGATAGCAATTCTTCAGTAGGTCTGCTTTTTAGGTTGTTTAAAAATTTGAATTTAGTGATGAAAATCACCCTTTTGGCTCAATAGCAAAGAGCTGAAAGCCGTTAAGATGATTGCAGCAGTTCCTCTTTTCCCAGTTACTTAAGGCTGAATGGCGGCTTGAATGAAAATGACTTCATTACTTTCCCGAAATCTCAGCGTTATCATCCGACCAGTCCAATATCGGGACTTAGACGGAATTGAACGCTTACATCAAGAGTCATTTGCAGCCCATACCCCTAAGGGAGTTAGTGTTGCAACACAACAAATGCAATGGCTACGCCACTGGTACGGGTTTCTTAAGTTTTTGAGTTGGTTCCCCAACCCGCTTAAGTACCATTTTTGTGCCTATGTAGCAGAACAAGGGCGTATACTCCTGGGGATGATCAAAGTGTCGCCATTCAACCGGACGCGCACTACATGGCGTGTAGAACGTGTGGTGCTAGATCGTGCCGTTGACAAGCAAGGAATTGGCTCTCAACTTTTGCGCCATTGCTTTGAGTCAATTTTGGAAGCGCGCACATGGATATTAGAAGTCAATATCAATGATACAGAGGCACTAGCGCTCTATCGGCGAAATGGATTTCAGCGTCTAGCAGAAATGACATATTGGGAAATAGAAGCAGATTTGCTAGCAGAATTGGCTAAATCAGAGCCAGATTTGCCCAATTTACTGCCTGTCAGTAACGCTGATGCCCAGTTGTTGTATCAATTGGATACAGCATCAATGCCACCTCTAGTGCGCCAGGTTTTTGACCGTCAAACTCAAGACTTCAAAACGAGTTTGTTAGGCGCTTTAACGGATGCCATCAGGCAGTGGGTAAATAAAATAGAAGTGGTAAGCGGCTACGTGTTTGAACCACAACGCAAAGCAGCAATTGGCTACTTTCAAATTACTCTAAACCGTAAAGGCCAAGAGCCTCATGTTGCAGTGTTGACAGTTCATCCAGCCTATACCTGGCTGTATCCGGAGTTGCTATCCCAACTAGCTCGCATTGCTCAAGATTTTCCCAAGCAAGCTTTGCAGTTGGCTTCGGCTGACTATCAGCCAGAGGGAGAAGAATATTTGGAGCAAATAGGGGCAAATCGTACAGAACACACCCTAATTATGTCTCGCTCAGTGTGGCATAAAGTCCGGGAATCTAAATTTGTCTCTATAGAAGGAATCCAACTACCTGAAATGTTACAAGGTTTACAACCAGCACGTAAACCAATACCAGGTGGTATGTCATGGATACAACAAACACAGCAGATCACATCAGATAGAGTAGTGCAACCAAACTCATCGAAAGAAACGCCCACATTTACACATAACAACTGCAGTTTAGAAGCCTCTCGTCAGCCAGAATCATCTGATGTATCACAGGAGTAATTGTGTGATTGAGGAAAGAAGATGGCAAGATGAGGAGTTAGAGAAAGGGAGGAAAGCACAAGCAAATACTCCTGCTCCTATGATCTCCGCTTTGGGCTTAGATGTCGGTCGTAAGCGTATTGGTGTGGCTGGGTGCGATCGCACTGGATTGATTGCTACCGGACTCACCACAATTGAACGCACATCCTTTGAAAAAGATGTAGAGCAGATTAGGCAACTAGTTAATGAGCGCGATGTGCAAATACTAGTTATTGGGTTACCTTATTCCATGGATGGTTCTTTGGGATTTCAGGCACGCCAAATACAAAAGTTTGCTACTAGAATTGTCAAAGCTTTGAAACTACCTATCGAATATGTTGATGAGCGCTTGACCTCCTTTCAAGCAGAACAGTTGCTAATAGCTGAAAACCGTTCACCATCACGTCACAAAGAGTTGATTGACCGTAAGGCTGCTGCCTTGATATTACAACAATGGTTGGATGCAAAGCGAGCCCGATCTAAAAGCTCCAGTCAGATCTGCTGAGAAATGCTACCTTTGAGCATGATATTCTGAAACTGATTAAGCCAGATCTACTGATCTTTGATTGACATTAACTGCCACAAGCAGTTAAGAGATTTCCACAGTTGCTGGTCATTGTAAAGTCCCACAGCACGGCTATGTTTTCCTCTCAATTTCCTGAAGAAAATGATAACGCTCATGCCGGCTCCATCACTTTAACGGATGAAAAAGGGCGAGCGCTCGAATGTTACATTGAGCATTCACTCACTGTAGATGGGCAAGAGTACGTTTTACTTCTTCCTGTTGACTCACCAGTGGAAATTTTTGCTTGGCAAGGTGAAGACGAGGAAGAAGAAGCTATTTTGGTAGAAGATGATGCCATAATTGACCAAATTTTTGGTATCGCTCACGCTGTTTTATCTGAGCAGAATCTGATATTGAAGAATACAGCTTATGCTCTCACTGTTGCTGGTGAACTACCGCCAGTAGAAGAGTCAGAACTTTTTACCTTAGAAATCGAAGATGAGGGGGCTGATTTAGAACCAGAACAATTACAGCTACTAGCTAGCTTTTATCATGAAGAGCAGGAGTACGCAATTTATACTCCCCTCGATCCTTTGTTGTTTTTTGCAAGAGTGTCGAAGACAGGCAATCCTGAGTTACTCTCTCCAGAAGAGTTCCGCCAAGTCCAACCACTGTTGGAAGAACATCTGTTTAATGAAGTTGAATAAATCAGAAATTCGCATTTAACAGTGAACAGTTATCAGTTAGCAGTTATCAGTTAACTGTTCACTAATAGCTGCTAAATGTTCACTAAGGTTCACTACTATATGCGCTGGAATAAACTCTTACAGCCTGACTTAATTTTGGAAGGCTCAGTGTTAAACCTCACATCTGACATCCTTAAAAAATATGAACTTAAGGGGTTAGTATTGGATGTAGATGAAACTTTAGTACCAGTAAGAGTGGGGTCAGCTTCCCAGGAACTGCAAGAGTGGATCGAACAACTTCGCTCTTGTAGTGTATTGTGGCTAGTTAGCAATAACCTTAGTGAAGCTCGGATAGGTGGAATCGCTCGCTCTCTTAACTTGCCGTATTTCCTGGGTGCAGCAAAGCCCTCGCGTCGGAAACTGAGAGCAGCGCTTAATGCAATGAATTTACCAGCACACCAAGTCGCAATGGTCGGTGATCGGTTATTTACTGATGTACTGGCAGGTAATCGTTTAGGGATGTTTACTATTTTAGTTGAACCAATTGTTCATCCAGAGACTGCCCTTCGCTCTCATCCGATCCGCAACTTTGAGGTTTGGGTGTCAGAAATTTTGGGAGCTTCTATCACTCCAAAAAAACGACGGTTTACAAAGGTTGACAAATATTCGGGAAATTAAAGATTAAAAAAAAATTAAAAAACTTCGATTTGATACATAAATCGGTGATGATAATGAGTATAAATAACATGGGGTTAACAAAATAAAAACCCTAGAAATAGTAAGTCCCTTTAGATATGTAAAGCGTCATCCTTCATGTATAGAAGGATCGGCGCTTTGCGGTTTATAGAGCAGGAAGCAGGAAAGCGCACCCCACACTAGCTTCTCTATTCCCCATGCCCTTAATCCCCACCACGTAAGAACCCCGAGTTACCTATATCCCATTGAATGCTTCAAAAGATTGTTGTCAAAATTGGTACTTCCAGCCTGACTAGGCCAGAAACAGGACAACTGGCACTTGCTACTATTGCTAACTTGGCGGAAACTCTATCGCGATTGCGCTGTCTTGGTCATCAGGTGATTTTGGTCTCTTCGGGTGCTGTGGGAGTGGGCTGTGCAAGATTGGGGTTAATCGAACGGCCTAAGGCGATCGCTCTGAAACAGGCAGTAGCAGCAGTAGGACAAGGCAGACTCATGCGGGTCTATGACGATTTATTTACAACCCTGCAACAGCCAATTGCCCAAGTTTTACTCACCCGTAGCGATTTAGTCCAGCGCAGCCGATATCTTAACATCTATAACACTTTTAAAGAATTATTAGAATTAGGTGTCATTCCTGTCGTGAATGAGAACGATACAGTTGCAGTCGAAGAATTGAAATTTGGTGACAATGACACCCTTTCTGCATTGGTTGCCAGCTTAGTAGAAGCAGACTGGCTCTTTTTGCTTACCGATGTAGATCGGCTTTATTCAGCCGATCCCCGCTCTGTACCTGATGCCCAACCAATTACTTTAGTAAGTAGCATTAAAGAATTGGCTGAGCTACAGGTTCAAACTGGCGATCGCGGTTCTCAATGGGGAACGGGTGGCATGGTCACAAAAATTTCTGCAGCACGAATTGCTACTGCTGCTGGTGTCCGGACTGTCATTACTGAAGGAAAATATCCAGGAAATATCGAGAAAATATTACAAGGAGAACTGATAGGTACTTCCTTTGAACCTCGACCAGAACCAACCTCTGCTCGTAAACGTTGGATAGCTTACGGTTTAGTTCCAACAGGAAAATTGTATCTGGATGAAGGTGCAGTCGTCGCAATTTCTCAAGCTGGTAGGTCATTGTTAGCCGCTGGCATTACTGGCGTTGAAGGTGAATTCGACACTCAGGAAGCTGTACAACTTTGTGATAAGAGTGGTAGCGAAATCGCTAGGGGACTGGTCAACTATAGCAGTATGGACCTGCAAAAGATCCAGGGACGCCATTCCCGTGAAATTTCAGCAATTTTAGGTTATGAAGGTGCTGAGACAGTTATTCACCGCGATAATTTGGTTCTGACTTAGCAGAAAAATTTAGCTAGATTTCAGACATTCATCCCACACTGTCCTTTGAGTGAAATGTGGGATAAATGTCGAGATAAAAACTATGTACCCCCTATTTTGGCAACCACGCCTGGTAAACATAAACTCCACCCACATCATCCTGATTTAATGGACCTATCTTCTTTTGGGTGAAAGCAAATCCATCTGCTAATAAGAACTCTTCATACTGACTACAAGAAACCTTAAAGTCTCCATTTTTCTCTAAACCAGACTTTAACGCCTCCCTTTCCAGATTGGCCAAGATAGTTTCGCCTTGCTGTAGTGCAATCTCAATTATGTGATTGTGGTAAGTAGTGAGCGCAGTCTGCCAAGCTACTTGGTCATTTGGATCATGAGGTGGTAGAAACTCATCACCCACTATGAATAAACCATCGGGTAGTAAATTGCGTTTAATGTTTTGAAAATAGTTATCTTTCTCAGGAGGCTTGATGTGGTGGTCAGAAAACGACGAGAAAATATAGTTAAATTTTTCTCCTGAATGATGATATGTACAGCTATCCCCATGTACTAATTTAACTAATGGATAGTCTTGTAAATTTTGCTGTAGAACTTGAAAGCATTTATCATCAATCTCAACAGCAACCACTTGAATATTAGGGATTTTTGCCAGTTTCTTTGTAAAGATTCCTGTTCCTGCACCAAGCTCTAAGACTTTGCAGGGTAGAAGAGCATCTCCTTGATTTTTATGAAAAATCTGAAGCATTTCAACCATCATATCAATGAAGTAAGCATGCTTTTCTTCATGTTTATCGTATTCTAATACATCAATATATTCAGACATTTCTCTGAATTGATCTGATTTTCTTAATTCCATAAAAATAGGACTTACACATCGTACATAAGTACTATACATAATCTGGGTATTTTAGCCATGTTTTCCATCCAGCTAGCGCAAATGGGGGAATAGATCAGGGTGATGCGAAGCACCTGAAAAGACCAAATACCGTAATACATGTTTTGGTTAATTTATATAGTGCGTAAGTCCTAAAAAATATAATTATGCAAATACTTGCTTCCGTAAACTCGATCTCACTTCTTCTTGAATAGCAGTTAGTTTTTGTAATGCCTCAAAGTCACTAATTTTAATCTGTTGGGCACGCTGGATAATTTCTCTGAGTGCTTCCTTCATTGGTGAAGTGACGTCACTTTTGAGAATTTCCATGATCTTAGCCTCATGCTTAGCAACCTCTTGTGCATCAGCAGAAAAACGAATATTTTTCAACTGATTTTTATCACTCGACTCAGTATACTCAGCAAGTACCTTGCTATTAGAAACCTCAATGACTGAAAAATCTTTCACAAATCCTTGAAAGTTTCTAGCAAGCATCTTGTAATTCATAACAAAAACGTTATACTTACCCGCGTGTTCTAGTAGCATTTCAAAATTACGATCAAAATCCTCCGGTCTTGTAAATACAAAAACTCTAGTACTTTCTGTATCTGCTGTCTCCAAAATTTCTCGACCAACTGCCTCTGACCAAAACTGCTCTTGATGATCCACTAAAGCTAATGCTGTAACACGAGCCTTCCATTCTCTTTGCAAACTGATAAGACGCTGTGGGTACAAAACTGCTGGTATAAAATAATCTGAATTGACTGCCAAAAGCTGGTTACGAGTTTCGGTAACAGAGTTGAGAATTATGAGTTCAAAGCAGATATTTTCAAGAACATACTTATTGGCTTTGAGGTAATTTTCTGCTTGTTTGATGGATTCAATCGCTTCGACCAGTTTATCTCCTTCAGTTGAAATAGATTGTGATGGCAGTTGTTGTATTTCTTTAAATAATTGTGGAAATTTAAATTCTACCCATTCTTTTGCTTCATTGGTCTCATTACCAGTTATTTTCTGAAGTAGTTTTGCTAATTCCTCTGGATTTATACCGTCAATTGACGGTAAATGCATCAAAGGACCACTCAAGCTTTCGCCAAATCGTACTAGCTGAGTGCGTATTTGTCCTGCCAAGAAACCTGCTGCATAGTTAACCCAAAGATTTTGGGAAGAACCGAGGGTTAAACAGCCAATAGCAATATCCACAGTTTCTAAACTTTGTTCGATCTCAGTACGCCAAGCCTTGCTAACTACTGGATCGAGGGTACAGACTGTAGTTTCTAACTGCGGGTATGACAGGATGGTATTTTTAAAGCTTTCGGCAATATGCTTTCCATGATTACCAGACCACCAAATCAAGACTTTTTGACTGCTTTGAGCCTGATACTGAGACAAGAGCATTTGCTGCAACTTTGCTAGTTTCCCTGGTCCACGTCCAGAAATACCTAGTTTATCGTAAACCTCCCCCAGTCGCTTCCGAACAGCATTTGGAGAGATGTTTAGCTCAATAGCGATCTCTTCGATTGAACTATCTTTTAAGGCACGAAACACCACTTCAGCTTCAGCATCCGACAAACTACGTTGCTTGAATAAGTCTTTGAGAAACTGCTCAGTAAACATACTTATTGTGAGCACTTTTTTATGTGGGCATTTTTGAAAATGCTTCACTATTATATGCGGCTTGACATAAGCAGTTATGTAGCTTTACAATAACCTTAAATGCCGCACATAAAATTAATGCGGCATTTATAGAGTAACTCACTAAAAGGCTTTTATCGGCAGTGAAACAACACTCCCCATATATCCCACATATATCGCAGATAGCAGACCCGTCCAAACTACTTTCATCCTCATCGTTAGCTCGTTCACGAGAAACAGTGTGGAACGAAAGCATAAAAAATGGGTAAACCCATATATTCAGCTGCCATGAAGTCTCTTGTTACTTTTTTCGGAAGTGGATGAGGAGTCTAGCATCAAAAGTCTATTACTTAGAATTTTTTAAGGAGTCTCTGATGTTGTATCCATTTAAGTACGAGACCTGCCAATCAAAACTTAGCTACAACAATTGCGAGCAATATAAGCTCCAACCAGACTTAATTGTGATATTAGTACCATACTCAATTGTTTTTTTGCTGTCATTGTTTCTTGGGATTCTAGCCAGCAATGGAACTGTTTCCACACAACCTGAAGGACCACAACCTAGTCCTGCAGTTGTTGAAGTAATTATCAGATTTAAGTTGTGAAATTCGCAAAGTACAGAAAATAGGGGATGTGGTGATTAAAGTTGGCATGATTGGGCGCTTGGTTAAATGAGATGCTGGGTGCCCTTTGCCAAAACTCAATTCTCTGGCTCGATGTAAAAGGTCTGCAAACCCACAGCAAACATAGCGATAAGCTTCAGTTTGACGATTCATCAATTATATTAACTTTTATTAACGATATATCGCGATATGTCTATAATCGAATTATGAGTACTTGAGAAAAACAATTATGTTCTTAAACCTACATCATCATCATCGTCACTTTTTTGCATCAGAGCACGACGATATGTCACCTAGAGGGCGGTTTCGTGGTCACCGTTTTGGCAGAGATTTGAGAGATGAGCAGCGGACTCCCCGTGGTGATACAAAATACATCTTGCTGAGATTACTTGCAGAGCAACCCCGACATGGGTACGAGCTAATCAAGGAATTAGAGGCACGTTATGCTGGTTTCTGGAAACCAAGCGCAGGCTCCATTTACCCCACACTACAACTATTGGAAGAAGGCGGTTATCTCACAAGTGAACAGCAAGAAGGCAGACGGGTATATACAATCACAGACAGTGGTAGACAACTACTAGCCGAGCAAGGCGATCGCCTTGATTGGATAGAAACAAGACAAAAACCCGAACAGTTGTTTGAATTGAAAAAAGCGATCGCTGATGTAGGTGCAGCAGTGATGCAGGTTGCTCGCAGTGGCAACTTAGATAAAGTCAATAGAGTGCGAGATACCTTAAGCCGCGTCAAACGTGAGATTTACTTAATTCTGGCAGAAGAGGAGTGAGGAAGGGAGTTAGGAGTACGGGCGGCATAGGATAGAATACCTCCCTTCCCCTATCCTCCTTGTCTCCTCCTGATCCTACTCCCCACTCCCCACTCCCCACTCCCTACTCTTAAATCGCTTCTGGTGGAGAAATATCATTTCCAACAGAGACACCAGCACGGCTAGATTGTAAGCCAGGTTTTGTGGTTGGTTTTTGCTCTTGTAATGGCTGAGTAAATGAAGAAGAGGGAGTAACGGCTTCTTGTTGAATCAGTCGATCAGCGTGTGCTTGCTGAGACAGCATTGATAATCCTCCTAGTGCTCCTGCCATGAGAACTGTGTAACCAACGTACAAATGCACGGGGCTTAATCCTAATGCCATTCCTATTCCCAAGTTAGAAATCTTTTTTGACTCATACCTAGAAGGCAAAATCGATTTGACCGATTCCGGCGCTGGTAAGGAAGCTGCTAAAGCTGTGCCATCTAGTCCAAGGGTATTACCCATCACACGAACATAGCCACGAACAAACACTTCATCTGGCAATAACTCCCAGTTACCATTTTCTACTGCCTCCATGTAATGAATTTGCACATGAGTATAAGTATTTAGTTGGCTAAGAGAAAGACCTTGAAACTCACGTGCTTCCCGTAGCTGTTGTCCAATTTGACGCAGAGTCTCCGAGCGTTGTTGAGCTGCTCTTCGTGCAAGCTCAGCTTTAGAAGCTTTTTTATTAAGCTTCTTAAGCCACTTCATGGACGTTTTTGTTGTCGGGCTATTTTCTCGAAGTTTCACTCCATAGTCAGCTGTGTTCACAGCCATATTAGATTCAGGTAGTGAATCAACTTTGTTAGTTGTTGTATTAGGAGATATTTTATTAGGGTTTACATCAGTAAAGCATTGTGATAATTCTGTAGAATTTCCAGGTTTAACAGCTACTTTTTCACTCTGATTATCTGCTTGTTTGTTGCTCTCTACTATTTTTTTGTGTGCTTGAATAAAATACTGAAATGCTACACTGATTGCTTCTCTACCTACAGATTTAAGCAATTGATTAACAGGTTCTGATGAGTCTCCCAAGGACTTTTGCATAGTCGCTAGTGCACGACGATAAGCTTTACTTCGATGCAATTTGGTTTCTATTTCACCTAAGAGCGATCGCAAGTCATCTTGAGAAATTTCCATAGGAGAATCTTCACCAGGAATCGATAAAAAGTACACAGATGTCATAACCATTATTAAAAGCCTCTACAGGCAATTTAGCCAAAAATAGTGCTGTGTATTTTATTCTTGGAGGTACTCAATATTTCCGGATTTTTTATTAACAGATTCCCAGCTTTTTTAAATTACAAATAAATAATAATGATGACACAAATAACTGGGCTTTCATCAAATCACAAGCCAATAAAATGCACAAAAGACTGTACTGCTTGCAGATATTGCGAAGGAGCAACTTGCGCTACATTGTTATGTTCTGCTTCTGAGACGAGAAGCAGCCTTTTAGGTTCCAAAGATGCAGCATAAAGTTCTTCACTCATAAAAGACGGGACGATCATATCAGCAGTTCCATGGATGAATAAAACTGGCACTTTTAAATTTGGCACTTTTTTTATTGATTCAAACCGCTGTGTCAGGATCAGATCGACTGGAAACATTGAAAAAATGTTCCGGTGAGCAATAACTTGACGGATTGAGGTAAAAGAGCTTTCCACAATTAAACCAGCAGCATCTGGATATCGGACTGCTAAATCAATGGCGATTGCACCTCCTAAAGAATGTCCATATATACAAATTTGTTTAGGTAAAATATGCTGCTGGTGTATTAAATAACTCCAAGCTTCAGTAGCATCTTGATAAACTCGCTTTTCAGTAGGAAAACGACCTTTACTACGACCATAACCTCGGTAATCAATCAGTAAAATAGAAAACCCTAGTTGATGAAACAAATATGCATTTTCAAGATTTGCGCCAATGTTGATCCCATTCCCATGCAGATATAGTAAGACTTTTCCATGTGATGGGTTTGCTTTTATCCACCAACCATGAATTTGTTCCACCTTACCAAATCTCGCTGGCACAGGTAACCGTATTTCTTGATAGTGGAGATTAAAAGACTCTGGTGTTGTGTTGATGGTTGGAGATGGAAAAAAAATGTATCGTGACTGTACAAAAAAAAGCAATACACACAAAGCGCAGTAGGTTAGCACTGCAACCATTCCTAAAAAAATTAGTATCATGAACAACGAACTTATGGGATGTTGCAGCTGATCTGTTTTCATGCAAGTGTTTTTAAATACAATAATAGTAGCCTAAATAAGCAGCTTAAGTTTTGATAACTATAAATAGGTTATTAAAAAATGAATTACAATAACTTTCATAAATCAGTGAGTAAATGTACATCTATTTAAGTAGTTTCTTGATTAATAAATAAACACTTAGTAGAATTTAGGAGAAAACTGTGAAGCTGTTAAATGAGGCTCAAGAGGAGCAGTTAAAGCAAATAGTTAGACAATTACAACAAGTACGACAAGAAAAATCACTACGTATAGACGAAATAGCTGCTCACACCCGTATTCGCCCAGCCTTTCTCCAAGCATTAGAAGAAGGACGATTTGAGGATTTGCCTGAGCCGATTTACGTTCAAGGATTCATCCGCCACTATGGCGATGCACTAGGATTAGATGGTGCTGCTTTAGCAAAAAGTTTTGCCACTGCTTTTTCTCCTCCACAATCTCACGAGGAACAAGAGAATTTAGATGAAAAGCCAAATATATATATACCTCTTGTTGTACCATACATTCTATTATTAGTTGGGGCCAGTTTCGGACTGTTTTATATACTTAATCCACAACGTACAACTGAAGTTCACACTCAAAGCAAAACTTCGTCAAGTCCCTTAGAGCACAAAACCGCTTCCACCCCAGCAACACTCACCTCACCACAGGCAATTTCAACCAAAAAAACAGTGCCTGTTCCAGTGACATCATTACCAGCAACATCGACAACAAACAACTTACCGACTGCAGGGGAAACACCTGTACCACTGTCTTCCCCAAACGCAACAGTATCTCCTACAACACAAGCAACTTCACCAGTTGAGGTGACTCTCGAATTTCAAGACAAATCATGGCTGCGAGTAAAAGCCGATGGCAAAACTGTCTTTACGGGAATCCTCAGTAAAGGAGAACGGAAAACCTGGACAGCGACCAAAGATTTAACGATTCGTTCTGGCAATGCCGGTGCTGTATTGGTTTCAGAAAATAATCAGCAACCAAAACCTTTAGGCACCGTAGGAAGTGTCAAGCAGGTAACATTTACTAGCCATTGAGGGGAGTGGGGAATGGGGGAGACAAGGGAGAAAGTTTCTTCTACTGTCCTACATCCTACACCCTACACCCTACACCCTACACCCTACTCCCTACTCCCTAACTCAATAGCTCTGGTTTACGCAAATGCCAAGTTGTCGATTGCTCATAAGCATGAGCCACTTGAAACAGTTGGTCTTCTCGCAGAACTTGACCAATGAGTTGTAAACCAATTGGTAGACCTTTGTCATCAAAACCACATGGTACGCTTATACCGGGTAACCCAGCAAGGTTTACAGGAATAGTCATCAAGTCAACTAAATACATACTTAGAGGGTCAGTGGTTTTTTCTCCCACTTTGTATGCTGTGGTGGGAGCAGTGGGACAGGCTAAAACATCAACCTCCTCAAAAGCTTTTTCAAAGTCTTGCTTAATGAGGGTGCGGACTTTTTGGGCTTTAAGATAGTAAGCATCGTAATAACCAGCAGAAAGAGTATATGTTCCAATCATGATCCGGCGTTTAACTTCTGCACCAAAACCTGCGGCACGGGTACGGGTGTACATTGAAAGCAGGTTATCTGCTTCTGGTGCGCGATAGCCATACTTGACGCCATCATAACGAGCTAAATTTGCCGATGCTTCAGATGGAGCAATGACATAGTAGCTTGGTAAGCCATAGCGAAATCGAGGACAGGAAATGAAATGAATTTCTGCTCCCAGATTTTTAAGTTGATCAAACGCTTTGGTCACAGCTTGTTCAACCACTGGATCTAAGCCTTCGCCAAAGGTTTCTTTAATGACACCAATTTTTAACTTTCTTCCAGATTTGAGATCGGCTTTTAAGCTGGCAGTGTAATCGGGAATGTCAACTTTCAAACTGGTGGAATCTTTGGGATCATATCCGGCGATCGCATTCAATAATATTGCTGCATCTTCTACTGTGCGTGCAAAAGGTCCAATTTGATCTAAAGAAGACGCGAAAGCGACTAGCCCGTAACGGGAAACCAATCCATATGTTGGTTTTAACCCCACAATACCACAGAAAGACGCTGGTTGCCGAATTGAACCGCCAGTATCAGACCCGAGAGCAACAACACATTCTTCAGCTGCCACCGCTGCGGCTGAACCACCTGAAGAACCACCTGGAACTCTTGATAAATCCCAAGGATTGGTAGTGATTTGGTAAGCGGATGTTTCTGTGGAACCACCCATTGCAAACTCATCTAGATTTGTTTTACCAACCATCACTGCACCAGCCTCTGCCAGTTTTTGCGTCACTGTTGACTCATAAGGCGGCACAAAATTTTCGAGAATTCGAGAGGCACAGGTGGTTAAGATTCCCTTAGTACACATGTTGTCTTTGATGCCAATTGGAATCCCTGCTAGTAAACCGATCTCTTCTCCACTGGCAATTTTGGCATCCACTTCCTGTGCTTGTTGTAGTGCCTTTTCAGCAGTTATGCACAAAAAGCTATGTAATTGAGGCTCTAGTGCTTGAATGCGGTCTAAAGCTTCTTGGGTAATTTCAACTGCAGAACGTTCTTTTTTGATTAGCTGTGTGTGCAACTCACGGATGGATGCCATGATTGTTCCCTTTGTAACGCAAGTCTATGATTTTAGTACAGGTTTAGAATTTGTAGGCCGTTTCGTTTAACCACACAATTATTCTCTTTATAAGATCTAAAAGAGGTCGTCAGCTCTCACCGCGACCTATGTGCGGTTTGCATTAAATTAATATGTATTCTCCTGAGATTGGCAATGCTCACCCTAGCATACTCAATTTCTCAATTGTACAAATTTTAAAGTCCTAGAAAAATGGTTAAAATAATCACACGTAAATCTTTGAATACACAAAATGTATATGACATTGGAGTGGAGCGCGACCATAACTTTGTCATCAAAAATGGGTTAGTAGCTTCCAATTGTTTCAATAAATCTCATTCAACGGCATATGGTTATGTAACTTATCAAACTGCATATTTGAAGGCTAATTATCCATTGGAATATATGGCAGCACTGCTAACAGCTAATAGTGGTGACACAGACAAGGTGCAGAAATATATTTCCACTTGTATGAGTATGAATATTCAGATTGAACCACCAGATATAAATCGCTCTGGTATTGATTTTACGCCATCTGCAGACAAAATTTTGTTTGGATTATCAGCAGTTCGGAATGTAGGGCAAAATGCGATCGCCTGTATTTTGGAAGCAAGATCTGAGGGAGGGGAGTTTAAATCGCTGGCAGATTTTTGCGATCGCGTCGATCTACGTGCTGTCAACCGCCGTACTCTAGAATCGCTCATTTACTCTGGAGCCTTTGACAAAATAGAATCTAATCGTCAACAGTTAATTCACGACCTAGAGCTAGTGTATGACTGGGCCCAATCGCGTGCAAGAGATCGAGCCAGTGGTCAGGGAAATCTCTTTGATTTATTAGGAGGTGGGTTTTCTTCTCAAAACAATCCAGTCAAAAACAGCTTTGAAGTGGCACCTAAAGCCAAACCTGTCTCTGATTTTCCTCCACAAGAAAAATTGAGAATGGAAAAAGAACTGCTGGGCTTTTATGTGTCAGATCATCCACTTAAATCTATACGCCAATCAGCAAGAGTTTTAGCTCCAATCAATCTTGCTCAACTTGGCGAACAAAAAGAAGACACAACCCTTTGTGTAGTCGTCATGCTAAATGGTGTTAAAAAAGTGATGACGAAAAAAGGCGATCCAATGGCCATTTTACAGATAGAAGATTTGACTGCACAATCAGAAGCAGTCGTATTTCCTAAAATATATGAACGGATTCATTTACTGCTTCAAGTTGACTCTAGAGTTATCATTTGGGGAAAAGTAGACAGACGGGATGAGCAAACTCAGCTGATTGTTGAAGATGCGGAACCTGTAGAAACTGTACAAATGGTAATGGTAGAACTAAGCGTTCAACAAGCCGCAACCATTGAAGAACAGCATCGCTTGAGAACAATTTTACAAGAACAATCAGGGGATAAGGAAAAAGCGAAAGTCCCAGTCATCGGGGTTGTACGCGCTGGAGATTCTCGTCACCTCGTCCGTTTTGGACGACAATTTTGGGTACAAGATTCGAGAATAACTGTTCAAGCTCTTCAAAATGCCAGATTTTCGGCTCATGTACAACCGCTTACTAGCGCCTAGGGAGAGTTAGGAGTTAGTTATCAAAATAGTCTCCCTTGTCTCCCTTGTCCTCCCTGTCCTCCTTGTCCTCCCTATCCTCCCTGTCCTCCTTGTCTCCTCTGCCCCCACTCCCCTTCTCAGTAAATTACCGTACACCCTCATAATATAAATTGTTTTTTTAGTGACTTCCTCGGATAATAGTTTCACTGAAAAATGGTATTTTTTTATGCCATGCGTGTTTATGTGGTAACTAGGGGAAGGAGCTAAAATTTAATGACCCCAGATGAGTTAGGTCAATTTGTTACATATTGTAAAAAAATTCAGCCTCAAAGTCAGGAAAACATTCAAAGATTTTTTGAAGGTGTGATTGGGTTTCCTTATGATAAGGAATTGTTATTACAAGCATATTTATTTTTGAATATTAAAGAGGTATTTCCTTTATGCTCCGAATTGCTATTATTCGAAAAATCACCGATGGCTGATTATACAGATTTAGGAAAATGTGATTTTGTTTATCTCACTTCGATTAATAAATTATTAATAATTGAAACAAAATTTATTGATACAGAGGCGAAAGGTGCAACTGAAAGAAAAAGAAGAAATAAGCACAGGAATAAAGTATTTGAGCAAGTGATAACTTTAAAAAACAAATTTAGTGAATCTTGGAATATTGAGTTAGACCATCTAGATTGTGGTGTATTTACAACAGATTCAGAAGTTGCTTGGCGTGGAAATGGTGTCAATGTCATTACAAAATCAATATCTATAGATCAACTTGAAAAATGGCGGAGAAACTATATGCGGAAGTATCTGTAGCTACATTTATAAGAATTAATAACTAATTACTGACCATAACGCTTTCTTAACTCTTACAAAATGAAAATGTAATACTAGGAACGATGAGCGTATGAGAGAGGTAAAAAGAAGGTGTTAAAGACACTTTTGGTTCTTGCCATTGGCTTCTTACCATCCCTGTTATCCTTATGGTTGATGCGTAAAACACGGTCTAGAACACGCTCACAGATCAGACGAGCTGCTATGGCTACTCCCAACGGACAGATACAGCAAAACATTAGACCAGATCCAAGCGATCGCTACTATTTAGAAGGAGTTGGTTATCTCATCGGCGATGTTAGTTGTCGGTTTAATGCCCGTTCTGGCTATTTACGCTGTGCTGTCAATCCTAATGGACCATGTGAGGGTTGCCGTTATTATGAACAACGGGAAACGACCTGTGGGAAAAATGTTACCTAGGATAAGGGTTTACCATTGGATAAGTTGGAAGCTTTGGGCGAAGCTCTACTAGACTTCACGGAAACGTCTGATTTAGTCAACTGGTTGCACCAGACTTGAGGTTAATTGCTTGATTGTAATTTGCGATCGCTTTGTTGAAAAAAGTAGTAGTTTAGAGAATCTTATGTAAGATATAAAAATGTATAAAAATGTGATAGACAGGTTCTATCAAGAAGATCAATATACTTTGTTTCCAAGGTTTTCAAATCTTTATGATTGATCAATGTTTATGTAATTAGTATTAAAAAATAAGCACCTGCCGATTTGAGATTGGTTACGATTCCTTAGAAGATTATGCTCAAGCAATGCAATATCAGTAAAAAGAGTAGCTAGAATTTTTACTTAAAAAAGAGAAAAATATGGTATGACATGAAACGTCTATCATACGGTTTACAAACCTTGTTCAATAATTGAGGATATATTTGTACAAGCAACGGGCAATATCAAGATAATAACCAAATAATACTACTTTGGTTACCTCAGGTATTGTCATTGCCATAAGGCATTCTTAAACGTTTCTCATCAAAAATAAAATCTAGTAGTCGAATTAGGGAAAGATAAAAGTCATATGTTTGAAGGTATATAGTTTAATTTTAAAAGGTTATTATCAAGTTAGTGAATTCACTAGTCCTTTTGAAACCATACTTCATACCATTCCACTAAAACGACCAAATATATGAGATAAGAAGTCTTGTCATCCTCCTGAACTTTCGGGAGGTATCAAGAGGAGTAGGGTACAATTGTTTAAATTTAAAAGATGTCGTAAAAGCGGTATCGATCAACTTTGTGCCTGAAAAAATATCTTTCACTTAATTTTGCTACAAGTTAGGCGCAACTTAACAAGCGCAAAAATAACCAAGACAGTTTAGTCTCTCCTGAGGAGAATTCATCTTACTAGAGAGATTAAATTTAACATGTCTAGAAGTTGCCATAAATAAAATTTTCAAAAACTTAGTGTTTTAATTTTTTGCGCTTATTGTATCAATCTTCCATTATTTATCGGGGTGTTGAATCTTGTCTAATCCAGAACTTAAGCAGCATTTAGAAGCTTTTATTCCACGCTACACTCAGCAGACTAAAACATCAAAATCACTCAGACAGTGCTATCGTCCAGTTTTTGCTGATACCCAATCATCTGGAAGATTAGCAAAGTTCCTCTTGTCATTAAAGGAAATTAACTATCCCATTATTGAAACGAAAGCTATAGGTTCAAGGCTATGGGATATTGATGGCAACGAATATTGTAGGTATCAGGATAAGAGTAGTAATCATTTTTATTCACAGATTTTATAGCTAAGAAATCCTACATCGATTTGTTGGATATATATATGCAACTCTTTCCAAGAAATACTGTTTCTTTGTACAGATAAAACAAGACATTGAAGGAAAATCGAGTTCAAAAAAACGGCTCTTGCGTTGGTTTTATGGTACGACCTTAAAATAGCCATTTTATAGAAAGGCTCAAAAATTTAGAATCCAGTCATAGCAAGGCATATAGGCTCTGATTAGATT
>JAJPJF010000449.1 GCA_021324415.1 Nostocales cyanobacterium Centralia_MAG_434 | reverse complement strand
TAAGACAGATATCAGAATTGAAATTCCTATTAAAAATATTAAAGATAGACAAACTTACTTTGGGGCATTAAACGATCAAACAAGAGAGTTTATCGTCCGTGAGTACAAGGCAGGAGATTCAGACAGCACCATAGACTTTATTAAGTATTTACAGAATAAGTATCTAGGAAAAAGAATCGTTTTAATTTGGGATGGTGCATCTTATCATAAGTCTGATGACGTTAAAATTTTTTTGGCAACAGTTAATCAGTATTGTGAACCTGATAACTGGTCTATTATTTGTATTTTATTTGCTCCCAATGCACCTCAACAAAATCCTGTAGAAGATGTTTGGTTACAAGCTAAGAACTTTGTCAGAAAGTATTGGCATCTTTGTAAATCTTTTTCAGTCATTAAATGGCTATTTAAGTTCTTCAACAAGCACCAAAGATTTGATTTTCCTAAGCTGCATCAGTACGTATCTTGTTTGTAACTTATTTAGGATTGCTATAATCTCTGTGTATAACTCATAATCCTTACTCAAACGCTGAACTCGATTGAGCTAGCTAAATATTCTTACATATCGAGATTGATAGGCAAATTATTGCTGATAAATCTTCTAATAAAGCCAAAAAGTTGTGAATATGTCTCTGTTTAAATATCTGGTAAAAGAATGCTGAAACTCGATTCAAATAATTTAATTACTCAGTACAGAACATTTGGAGAAAAGTCTAAAAAATATAGGGACTCTAAAAACTTACATATTTGGTTCCCTAATATTTTTGAATTTAAAGGTGGAATTCAAGTCTACTCAGCTTTTTTACTAGAAGCTTTACAAGCTTTATATCCCGATATTGAATACGATGTGTTTCTCAAACACGACACTAGTTTGTGCCAAAACAATCATTCTATAACTAATACTGAATTTCACTTTGCAGGCAAGTGGCATAAAAATCTACGGACACTTGCTTTTGCTAGTGAAATTTTAGGTTATGGATTTTGGCAATCTCCGAACCTGATTATCTCTTCTCATCTGAATTTTACAAGTGCGGCCTATTTTCTCAAACGTCTGAAAGGTATACCTTATTGGACAGTTGCTCATGGTGTGGATGCTTGGAACATCACAAACCCTACTCTGAAAACAGCTCTGCGTCATGCTGATCGTATCCTCGCTGTTAGTAGCTACACACGTGATCGCCTACTACAAGAACAGAAACTAGATCCTGCCAAAATATCCATATTACCCAATACCTTTGATCCCAGTCGCTTCTCTATAGCTGATAAACCAAAATATTTGCTAGATCGGTACCGATTAAAACCTCAACAGCCTGTGATTTTAACTGTTGGTCGTTTAGCAAGTACTGATGCATATAAAGGTTATGACCAAATTATTCAAGCTCTACCAGAAATTAAGCATTCTATTCCAGATGTTCATTACATTTTAGTTGGCAAAGGAGACGATAAACTTCGCATTGAACAGCTAGTTACTCAGTTAGGTCTTCAAAATTGTGTTACCTTAGCTGGTTTTGTTTCCGATAAGGAACTCTGTGCTCATTACAATCTTTGCGATGTTTTTGCAATGCCTTCTCGAGGAGAAGGATTTGGTATCGTTTACCTGGAAGCACTAGCTTGTGGCAAACCAACATTAGGTGGAAATCAAGATGGTGCAATTGACGCTCTTTGTGACGGTGAACTAGGTGCATTAGTCGATCCTTTAGATGTCAATGGGATTGCCCAAACACTGATCCAGATTTTACAAGGTACTTACCCAAAGCCACTAATATATCAACCACAGGCTTTACGCCAACGAGTCATCGATACGTTTGGGTTTGTAAAATTTCAACAAACCCTTGCAGAACTCATGAAAAACTCTCCCATTGAATCGCGGCTATGAGAGTTCTCCACATCATTCCCTCTGTTGGTAGCATGCGGGGTGGTACCAGCCAGGCTGTTTTGGATATGGTCAAGGCATTACGAGCAGACAATATCGATGCAGAAATTGCCACTACTAATGATAATGGTGATGGACTATTAGAGGTTCCTTTGCAACAACGCATTGAATATAAGCAAGTTCCAATCTGGTTTTTCTTGCGTTTTTCACCAACTGTTCAAGCTATACGTGAATATGCTTTTTCTTGGCAGCTAACTGCGTGGCTATGGCAGAACATTTCTCAGTATGACATTTTACATATCCATGCTATTTTTTCTTATGCTTCTACAATGGCAATGACAATAGCCCGCTACAAAAACATTCCTTATATTGTTATGCCACATGGTTTACTGTGCGAGTGGTCTTTACGGCAAAGTCCGCACAGGAAGGAAATTTACCTAAAGCTGATAGAGAAAGCTAACCTTAACAACACTCAAGCTGTTCACCTCACTTCCAGGCAGGAGCAGCAAGAAATTTTCCAATTGGGACTTAGTGCAGTTAATTTCGTATTGCCCCTTGGACTATTTTTACCAAACCAACTGACTAATGCCCGTTATCGTCTCCGCCAATACCTTAATCTTCCCACAGATGAACCTGTTATCTTATTTGTGTCCCGTCTACACCCTAAAAAAGGTCTAGACTATTTAATTCCAGCTTTGGGCAAACTTAATCACCATCGCTTCACTTTTGTGATAGCAGGCAGCGGGTCAAAAGAATACGAAGCACAAATAGAGTCTCTGTTAGTTTCAAATAAAATATGCAATCGCACTCATTTTGTTGGATTTGTGGAAGGAGAGACGAAAAACATATTTATGCAAGGAGCAGATTTATTTGCTCTGACATCCCACTCGGAAAACTTTGCTGTGGTAGTCCTAGAAGCTTTAGCTGCTGGGATTCCTGTCCTTGTAACTCCTGGCGTTGCTCTAGCTTCTGTGATTCAGCAAAACCAACTCGGCTACGTTGCAGAACTTGATGTTTCTGCGATCGCATCGGCGCTTGATCTTTATTTTAGCAATCCCCAAGCAGGAAAGGATATGGGCAACCGTGCACAGCAATTTATCTTTGAGAAATACACTTGGGAAAAAATGGCTTCTCAAATGCACCAAATATACGTAGACATTCTTCAACACAAGCCTATTGTTGCTTCTTACTGACAATGTTTAGCTAGATAACCTTCATGCTAGAGAAAATAACACCAGTCATTCTCACTTACAACGAAGCTCCGAACATTGCGCGTACCCTTCAATATTTGACTTGGGCAACGACAATTATAGTCATTGATAGCTATAGTACTGACGAAACTTTAGAGATTCTCAGTTCCTATCCCCAAATCCAGGTTTTTAAACGAAAATTTGATACTCATGCAACACAATGGAATTATGGTTTAGAACACGTTAAATCTGAGTGGGTGCTCTCCCTAGATGCAGATTATATTATTACAGATGAGCTAATTACAGAAATGCAAGCTCTGCCATTAGATGGGCAGATAAACGGATACTTTGCTAGGTTCAAATACTGTGTTTTTGGTAAACCACTTAGAGGTACTATACTCCCTCCTCGACAAGTTCTATTTCGCAAAGACAAAGCTATCTATATTGATGACGGACATACCCAACTTTTGAAACTAAATGGTAACTCAGGTAGGTTGAGCAGTTACATCTACCATGATGATCGCAAACATGTAAGTCGGTGGTTTAGTTCAGAAATTAAATATTCAGCTTTAGAAAGTAAGAAATTACTAGAAACTCCTTTTGAAAAACTTAGTTTTAAAGAGCAATTACGGTTCACAAAAGTACTAGCACCTTTTTTAGTTCTTATATACTGCTTAATTGTGAAAGGTGGTATTTTTGATGGTTGGTATGGATGGTACTATTCTCTTCAAAGAGCTTTAGCTGAGTTTATGCTTGCTATTAATCTCATATATGCACAATTTACAAAAGAATACAAGTAAATTACTTGTCAAAAATTTAGGTTGTTATCTCAATATCATTAAACTAGATGTAGAAGGTTTTGAATTTGAATTCATGAAAGGAATATCTAAAATCTTTTAATCTTCAAATTTTGTATGTAAGTTGTACTAAGATTACGACAGAGAAAAATATTGGCTCTCTTTCAAAAGAGAATCTATTTCTTGATTTTCAAGGTGGTATTTTATGCAGATAGTGCAGTTGGTATTACATTTTTCAAAGAACTGTAGCCGCAATGATATTGGCTATTAATTAGATTGATAGCTCGTTAATAGATAAGCAGAACATCGATCTAGGAAAAAGGCGTAAGATAATGATTAACTATGATCTCTTGGAAAGTCGTGTTTATGAATACGCAAAAAAATTTCGTGAAGCTAAGCCACATAAACATTTAGTTATTGATAATTTTCTGAAACCAGAAGTAGCAATGCAAAGTTTTCAAGTCTTTCCAAGAATGGAAGAGATGGACAAGATAAAAGATATGAGACAATATAAAGCTCAAGATCCTGATATTAGTAAATTTCATTCTATATTTAGCGAGATAATCTTTAAACATATGCAATCACAACGCTTTCTTGATATCCTGATTCAAATTACAGGTATTTCTAACTTAACTCCTGATCCAAAATTGTACGCTTCAGGACTTGCTCAGGGTGCTAATGGTAGTTTCCTAAATGTTCATCTTGATAATAGTTCTCATCCTAAAGAACCCTGGTATCGCCGCATCAATCTATTACTTTACCTCAATCCCAACTGGACAGAAGAAAAAGGTGGTCACTTAGAATTGTGGTCAAAAGATATGTCCGAATCTATAGCGATACTTCCAATTTTTAACAGAATGGTTATTTTTGCCACTGATAAACAATCTTGGCATGGTCATCGTCGCGTAAATACACCAGATGGCGATACTCGTAAATCTATTAATATCTACTATTTCACCACAGAATCTCCAGATGGTACAGACTACTACCACATCACTTCTTTTCGAGGTCGCCCAAAGGAAGTCATTAATAAAGTTCTTTATCCAGTAGACAACCTTGTTCGTACTATTAGTCGCCAAATGAGACCTAAAAAGGATGAGCATGCTGTTCTTTATGAGAAAGATAAGAATGATTAAAACGATAGAAGCATTTTAAGTATATATATTTAGCGCTCTTTCATCACTCTGGATAGAGAAAAAGAACTGTGTTTAAAATTTATCCAGAATCGAATCTAACGTAACCATCAAATTGATTCATCATATTTCGTAGCAACAAAAATCCGTTTTCTAACGCAGGAATATTAAAAATATCTAACCAAGGCTGAAGCAAATT
>JAJPJF010000352.1 GCA_021324415.1 Nostocales cyanobacterium Centralia_MAG_434 | reverse complement strand
GAAACTCTTATGTATCAAAACTTTTAAACGTAATACACTCACTTTTGACAAAAGCAAAAGCCGTCTTTCAACGCTAAACGGCTAGTAACACAATTAACTATTTTTCTTGTCTTTAGGTTTTTAATAGATGACGTATCGACAGCCTAACAAGAGTATTCTTTATCCGCTTATATCATTAAGCCTACTTTGTTGGTATGTCAATTACCCACATATACCCACATAGGGTAATTTTTTAAAAGACCGCTTATAAGCATTAAAAGAAGCGGTTTTTAATTTCAAATGAGTGATTCCTACAATTTCTTTAATGCCTAATTCCGAGGAATTTCTGAGGGTTGGAGTTAACCCAAAAATGCTATCCTCTAAAGGCTTTGTCTAGAAGTTTTGTCTACAATAAGTAGAAAAACTAGTCATGAGCAGACAAAAGAAGGGGGATAGGTTTAAGGAAGCTTAGATGCGTTCTCAGTCAAGTAAGTTTTCTAACTCTTCACAATTTCTTCACAATTTCTTCACAAGATTGGTATATTTTAAACTCACAAGACAGATTTGTGTTGGCAAACACTCACAAGTTGACTTGTAATTTATGATTGCCCGCAATTGATCTGTTGCTCTATAAATTTCAAATCACAGAGGAAATTCTGCAGGAGGCTTGTGCTTTTGATCATTACAAAACTTTTTGCTCAACCCAATTCTCAAGCTCAGGCACTGAAAAAAAAGATGATTCAGGGGAAATTTGGCTTGGCGCTGCTTTTGTTATTGGTATTTGGATGTGCCTCCTATCTCAACAGACAACAGCTAATTAACAATCAAAAGTGGGTTGACCATACTCAGCAAGTACTAGATGAGTTCGACCAATTATTTCATAGCTTAGAAAGTATCACCCAGGAACGCAGCAACTATACTATTACTAAAAATCCGAGCTATCTCAAAGATTATCGGTTGGCGTTACAACAGGAGAAAACATCACTGCAAAGACTCCGACAGTTAACTGTTGACAACCCGAATCAGCAAGTGCGCCTCAATCAACTGGAACCTTTGATCCAGCAAAAGCTCGCTTTAGTGGAAAAATCTATCGATTTGTCCCAGCACAACGGTTGGGATCAAATCTCTCAAATAGCCCTGTCTGGTGAAATCAAAACAGTTCGAGACCAGATGCGAGCAATACTGGCTGCCATGAATGATGAGGAACATCATTTATTATGGCAGCGCTCGCAAGCTACCTACAGGAGCTCTTTCTACACGAGTTTACTCTTGGGAGTGAGCTATTGCATGAGTGTTCTACTGCTGATGAGTGTTTATTGGCTGCTCGTGCGCGAGATTGGCTATCGTCAGCAAGCCGAGGAAACTTTGCGCCACACCAACGAGCAACTCGAAACTAGAGTACAACAGCGAACTATCGACCTGTCTCAAACAAATGCTTCTCTTCAACAGCAGATTCATGAGCGTCAGAGGGCCGAACAAATCATTCGCCAACAAGCAGCACTTCTGGAGATTGCTACAGATGCTATTTTTGTTCACGATCTCGAAGAGCGGCTGGTGTTTTGGAACAAGAGTGCGGAGAAATTGTATGGCTATTGTGAGCAGGAAGCATTAAATCAAAATGTCAGACAGCTACTATACCCCACAAGTTACCCCCAGCTGGAAGATGCGCTCAAAACAGTCTTCGTTGAAGATCATTGGCAAGGGGAACTGCAACAGTTTACCAAAAAAGGCAACAAGATTACAGTCACCAGCCGATTCACCTTAGTTCATGATCTGCAGGGACGTCCGCAATCGATTCTTGTCGTCAACACGGACATTAGTGAGAAAAAACGCGCTGAACATCAGTTGCTTCATGCTCAAAGGCTCGAGAGTCTGGGGACACTAGCAAGTGGTATTGCTCATGACCTGAACAATGTCCTCACCCCGATCTTAGCTGGGGCCCAACTTCTAGGGATGAAATTCCACAACTGTGATGATAACACTAAGGAAACACTAACAATATTGGAGCGCAGTGTAAAACGCGGCGCTGATTTGATCAAGCAAATCCTCTTGTTTGGTCGCGGCATGGAAGGAAGCCGCGCTAACGTCTCTATTCAGCATTTGCTAAGTGATGTCATCCAGGTGGCACAGCGTACGTTCCCTAAATCTATTGAAATCAAATCAGACCTGGCAGCTGATGTGTGGAGCGTTTATGCAGATAGCACCCAACTGCATCAGGTATTTATGAACCTGATGGTTAATGCGCGTGATGCTATGCCCGATGGCGGTCTACTTCAAATTAGCGCCCATAACCTTCTGATTGATCAAACCTATGCTCAGATGCATCTAGAAGCTCAAGTCGGTCCTTATACAGTCGTGAGGATCTTAGATACTGGGGTTGGCATTCCGCCAGAAATTCTTGAGCGCATTTTTGACCCCTTTTTTACTACCAAACAGTTAGGTCAAGGAACTGGTTTGGGACTGTCCACAGCCATTGGGATTATTAAAAATCACGGCGGTTTTTTGCGTGTGCAGAGTGAGGTGGGTCAAGGGACCGAGTTTACAGTCTACCTACCGAGTGGAAACGTTCAACAACTCGAAGTTGTGGAAGATTCAAAAATGCCACCTGGTGATGGCGAATTGATTTTGGTGGTCGATGACGAACTCACAATCGCTAAGATGACTCAAACCACCTTAGAAAGTCATAACTATAAAGTTTTAACTGCCAATGATGGCATTGAAGCGCTCAATGTTTATGCTCAACATCACAATGACATCGGTCTGGTATTGATCGACATGATGATGCCCCAGATGGATGGCTTGACGACGATTCTCACTTTGCAACGCATGAATCCACAAGTGAAAATCATTGCCATGAGTGGTCTGATGACTCATACAATTCCCGATTATAATAGTAGTATTAACATCCAAAAATTTTTGCTGAAACCCTTCACTAGCCAGACTTTGCTAACCAGTTTGCACAGCATACTTTCTTCTTCATCTGCTTGAAGTCTCCAGAGCAAATCAAGCAGAGGAGCAGGGAGTGGGGAAAATACCACGTTTATGAAAAGGTGGTGAAACTTATTTGATTGGGACTGCCGTCTGCCTGAAACGAGTTTCCGTGTTGCTCACCAAAATCTGACAAGAACCATTGGGCTCATGTGCAGTTTTGGTGAATAAGGTGGAGAGGGTGGCAGCAATGATTGTTTGGAGATCCCGGTTG
>JAJPJF010000488.1 GCA_021324415.1 Nostocales cyanobacterium Centralia_MAG_434 | reverse complement strand
ACTACTTGAAAACCAACTTGATGCAACTGCTCTTTTTTGGGGTAATGCTGTATTTTTGGGTAAACAATCAACCGCTGGTTGTAGTTTCCGGTGTTTGCCATTTCCTTTAGCAATCCATCGTAGGCTTTGCGCTTATTCTTATTGGGAGAGTAGTACAGGGGGTATTCTCTATTGCCCAGAGTAATTAAGGTTTTGCCGTACTCATTAAATCTAATAGTACCTGAGATAATCCCAACCGCTTGAAACAGTGATGTTGATTGCTCTTGCTCCTGTTGATCCTCTTGCTCTTGTATGGCTTCCTGAGACTCTACAACAGGCTTTTTAACATCTGCTAACTTCTTTATGGGCTTTGACCGTTCTACAGGCTTTGGAGCTTCCTCTGGCTCTGCTATAGGCTCAACCTTAGCTATAGGTTCCTCTGGCTTTGGTTCCTCTGTTGGCTTTGGCTCCTCTGATTTTGGTTTAACAAATAGTAAAGTCTGTTTCTGTGGCTCTGGCTTTGCTTGTTCTGATTTCTGACTTTTCTTCGCTCTACCCATAGCAGTTTTTGTACTTATTCTAAACAAAGCCTTTAGAGGATAGCACTTTTGGGTTAACTGCTACCCTCAGAATTTCCTCAGAATTAAACATTAAAAAATACATGTATCTGCATTGTATTTTCTTTCTACTACATCTAAGCTGCTTATTGCGCCGTTTGTAAGCAGTTTTTTTTATTTGCACTCTCATCTTACTTAGAAATGTCGTCATAGTGCCATTTCCCGTCATCAGCAATCGTCCTTTGTTCCACTACTATGTTCACCAAATCTGCACACGAGTTAATTTAATTTGATACTCGACAGATGAACTAGCCTTTTGTTAGTTGTCAACTAATTCCCCTCCTGTATCTACCAAAGTTTAGTCTCTTGCTGCACAACTATCTCAAAAGTTCACCAAAACTTAGAAAGAGTCTATCTAATTTGTTAATCGACACCTCATATTTTGGTCATTTAATTTGGTACGCCCTCAGTCTACAAGCCTCTTGGATCACAATTGCCTCAAATCCTTTCCCATCCTCATAAAGAGCCTTTTCTTCTCCGGTCAGTTAATTCTGGATCGGTGTCAGTTAATTTGGTACTCGACAATTGCCACAAGTATCTTAACTACCTGTGGCAATGATTCATTCCCTGGTTAATGTTGAAATCACTTAATTAACAGCTTAGATGCTGTTTTATATACGGGAGAATCTGATGGAGTTCCGCGAGTCGAGTTAAAAAAATTATTAAAGGTTAATTTTACAAAACCGAAGGCTCAAAACGTTGTGTACAGTGCCTCGGCACAACCTTTATTACAGTAAATGCTTGTTTTTAACATACAATTAATCTAAATTTAACCAAAATTTAGCCAAAATGTCTGTGTATATATTGCTAAATAGAATTCCGTAAATCCTCTATATCTAATATCGGAACATGAAAGTTCGTCAAACTTTAGTTGGGTTATCAATCGGTGTAGTATCTGCAGTAAGCATTTTAGGTATCTGCAACATTCACAAGGTAAATGCAGAATCTGCAGTGGAGTCTAGATCTGATTTGGCGGTTTGCAGGAAGCTTGCTGGTACATATCTGACAACCATAACAGACGCCAGTGGAAACTTTTCTTCACGTGGGTTGATTACCCTAACTACAGACGGCACCTTTGTTGTCAGTGACTCAAACCAAGGTGGTATCTCGGGTGTGTTCAATCCTTTTACCACTGCTCAAGGTGCTTGGACTTGTAATGGAAATAAAGGATTTACTGCAAGAGCAATTGACTTTCCTCTCTCAAACCAAGGGGCGACTGGTATCGGTCGGGTTGACTATACAGCTACGTATGATGCTAAAACTGAGACGGTTAAAGGGCAAATCGTGCTGACTCTATTTAACGATTTACAGGCTAATCCACTAGACGGAGGCGGAACAAATGGGGGGACAAGCAACTTCACAGGACAGCTAGTCACCGCTAAATAGAGCATGAGCATCGAGTGCAGTGGCACACAACAGCATTGATCTAAAAGCAGCGCACAAGAGCGATCGCGCCTCGCCGACCCATGCCCCGCCCCCCTAACTTTATGTAGTATGTCAAGGGGATTGGTAATTGTTGTATTACGCTCAAAAATCGTGGCAGGAGAGCTTTGTTATTTATATAATATATGAGTCAGATTCTCCTGCCAATGCTAAAGTCTCTCTAAATCAGGGATTCAGCGTTTTAGGTACTCAACTTTGTGGCATAAACCAAGCGACTGGACACCGAGCTGGGAGCTATAACAAGCTATCAGTTCCTTGCGGAACTGCCGCGCCTCCTACTGCTAACCCATCAGGTGTGTCACATGCTAGTATTGCAGTCTGCTATAGTTTGTTTCTATTTCTGTTGTATGCTCCGTGTTCACCCTTCCACTGAGGACATTCTTTTTTTGCATATCCCAACCACTCAGCCAAAACTATAGCCGACAGTTGTTCGTCAGTTGCATACGCACTCCATCCAGGGCTACCAGCGCCTCTCACTTTCTGGATAAAAGTCCTAGCCCCTGAAGTTGCACTTTTAATGTAGTCTGCTATGCATTCTTCATAATCATCTTTATAAGCTTCTTGTTTAGCTGCTGTTGGCACTGTAAACAGTACTATCATTGCTACAGCTAGCGACGATAATAAAGCTATTGGTTTCATAAGCATACTCGCCTTCATGACTTTCGCCTATTGTTCCCTTATCAGAAGCTATCATCCAGGCTGGTAAACGGCGACTTGCCCAACCAGCTAACTAGGTAGGCTTCACCCTTTCTACTGCTAGCAATCCTAAGCACAGCGAAGCGATAGCAACTAGGGAACACAAGCCGCTTAGAGGGCGACAGGTCGGCGACTATTAGCGCTCTTTCATCACTTTCTCTAGAGAAAAAAATAGAATCCTTACTACACGAGACTTTCGGGCAAAAGGCATGATTCTTCCCATAATGTTAGAAAATAAAGCTCCAAACCCTCTTAGGGTCTAGTGTTTAAAAGTTGTCTTCGATTTTTCTCCTCTCAGAGTGATGAAAGAGCGTTAGGGAGATCCAAAAAATAAAATGTTCCACCTTCGTGGTTGATCTGTCAGCGCAGTAGGTTATTCGTGATAATAAGGTGGAACATTTTATTACTGGTAAGTGCCTTAGCTTGTAGTCGCTGGCGTCTTTTAGCAGCTCGTATTCGTCCTGTGGCGTTTCAAACTCTATCAGGTACATAAGCATATTTACTCATAGTCTAAACATGCTTCATCGGCGGCAGATGTGACATGAGTATTTATGCTCAACGTTAGGGTTTAGCTTAAGACCCCTGTCAACGACTGTCGTCGTTGCCGCGCCGCACAGTGTAGTCAGTTGGGTTAGTTATAGCCTCTTAGTTGCCATGCTGCACGCAATGAGCCTGCGTGAGTTTTTCGGGGTCAAAAGCCTGAAAGACCTGAGTTCGACGTAAAAAACAAGGCTAAAAAGTAGACAGAGTAAAGCTTATGAGTTGATCAAGGTTTGAGAATTAATGCAAATTAATCTCAATAAATGTTTTACAGACATGAATGCTATTAAAAGGGAGTATAATGAATTCGTGACGGATTCATTATACTTATGAGAACCAAAAAACTGTTGAAACGGGACGGGAGAGGAGGGAGACGTGAAAATACAGGCAGAAAGTCAAACTGGAAAAATAAAGATACAGTGACAATCCGTGTGCCGAGAGCGATCGTATTCCAAGTGATAGAAGCAGCTCATAGAATTGATTCTGAGGAGGATATTGAATTAAAAACAGAATCCATTGCTGAGAAATATGATTTTGATACAGAATCAAAAACTAATAACAATGAAATAGTTACAAAATTAAACAAAGAAGATAAAAAATTGGAATCAGATTTTTTCACGAAATCTATACTAAGCTATAGTCAAGCAATTGAAATAGCAAAACAAATCGTCCTCTCTAAAAAATCAGCACGAGTATCAGTTGCCAAAATAATTTCAGAAATTTACCAACAGACTTTGTCCCCTGATGATTTAAAGTCGTAGGTTTTGTTTAAAATATTGATTTTAGAATTAATTCAATAAAGATATGGAAATAGAAAAATTGTTTTGTGAAGTGGATGATTTTTGTAAGATTTTTGAAAAAAGATGGAAACAAGAACTGCTCTCTTCAAGTAAGCGTAAACGTAATAAAAAGTTTAATTTATGCTTAAGCGAAGTCATGACAATAATTATTTATTTTCATCAATCATCTTATAGAAACTTTAAAGATTATTATACTAAACATGTATGTAATCATTTTCGTAAATATTTTCCTAATCTTGTAAGCTATAACCGATTTGTAGAATTAAAGAAAAGTGCTTTAATCCCCTTATGTTGGTATCTGCATCTGCATCGTGGGCAAAGTAGTGGTATCAATTTTATTGATTCTACCTCTTTGGAAATATGTTTAAATGAAAGAGCTAAGAGGAATCAAGTATTTAAAGGTTTAGCTAATTGGGGTAAAAGTTCTTTAGGCTGGTATTTCGGCTTCAAATTACATCTAATAATTAATGAAGTTGGTGAAATTCTATCTTTTATAATTACCCCTGCTAATGTTGATGACCGTAAACCCGTACCAGAAATGACAAAGAACTTGTTTGGGAAATTATTTGGTGATCGAGGGTATATTTCTCAAAATTTATTTGAACTTCTTCTCCAACAAAATATTCAACTAATTACAACCATCAAAAAGAATATGAAAAATCGTTTAATTCCTCTAGTGGATAAAATCTTCTTAAGAAAGCGTTCTATTATAGAAACAGTTAATGACCAATTAAAAAATATTTCTCAGATTCAACATACGCGCCACCGAAGTGTTTCTAATTTCTT
>JAJPJF010000005.1 GCA_021324415.1 Nostocales cyanobacterium Centralia_MAG_434 | reverse complement strand
GATTGAGGATTGATCCTAACAAAACCCTTACGGGGCAAGAGTTATAAGGAATTATGCTCTTGTTTTAAATGAAATGCTTACAGGATAAGGCTTTCAATGATTTTGAATCAGATTTTCCATAAAAATAACCGAAGAACCAAAATTCTTTTATTTAGAATAAAGTGTACCTTGATTTTAATTTTAAGCGTGGTATGTATGTAATTCACGTCTTACTATTCTTACGAATTTGAAAAGAGTTTCAGTGTATGTGGCTGGAAAAAGTAGTAGAGGCTATATTTTGTATGAAAAGAGGTCAAGATTATTTAAAATTAGTTCTTGAAATGATTGTTTGGTTTTTAATTATAAGTTTAACCGTAAGTAAGATAGAGACATTTATGCATAAGCAACTGCCTAGCTATATATATACAAATGAACTGAATGCCGAACCTTAGCTTACGACCATAGGCGATAGAAATAATGAGTAAAAGCTGTTGAGTCAAAATTGTGTAGTTATGTAGGTTATTGTTCGAAACCATTATTGCTTAGACATGGGTACAGCTTTTCAACTCAACAATTGTAACCTTTAATTGATAATTGTTTTAGATCTTGTAGTACAGTTTATATGGTAATACGGTTCAGTTAAGTATTCTTACTGAAGAAAAAAATAAAAATGAATGACAAAATAAGTCAATCAGAGTGTTATCTATCTGTCAGCACCAGGATAAATTGATCTCATTTATTGATATATCTAATTTTCTACGTGGTGTATAGTTGAAAAAGGCAAAAGACAGAAGGTTTTGTTCAGATAGGGATTCCAAACCTACTTGAACTTTAGTCACCAAATTTCCAAGTCTGATAGAGGTCTTAAACTCTCGCTCCCTAAGGTCGCGCAGATAGTTCAGGCGTCAAGAGAAGGGATTTATCCCTTCTGTCTTCTACCCTCTGCCTTTCTTCGATAAATCACGTCTTACTATTCCTAAACACCGGAGTCGTTAGTAAGCTTGACTTAATTGATGCTACGTATTTTTTTGAGGATCAAATTAATTTAGTAATTCTACTAATGATGAATTAAAAAACAAATGTTAAAATAAAATATGTTGATTATAGATTAAAATTTCAATAAAATTCCATATTATAAGTTAAATATATGGCATCATTTTTTATAAAAAAGTAATCATATTATTGAAAAATATTGAAGATTTGTCTAATCATGATTTTAATAGTAATTCTCTTACTTTTGTTTTATAGGTGCATCAAAGTAAAGTATTTTATTTTTTGTTTGAAAGTATTATGTCTAAAAATTTAAAATAATTATTCAAAATATGTATAAATCAGTGTAGAAAATATGGAAACAAAACTCTTAAATAAGGAAACATACTAATTGTTACTAATTTGTAGCAATGTTATAAATTAATTTTCTTTAGTTGAAACTTCATTACTAATGAAAAGTGCAACTTCCAACTTAGTTCGCTCTTACTTACAAGAGATTGGTCGTTACCCTCTGCTAACTCCAGAGCAAGAAATTTCTTATGCAAGGCAAGTCCAGCAGATGTTGACAATTGAGCAGCAGCGGCAAGTACTTGCTCATCAACTTAACCGAGAGCCAACTGACTCGGAATTAGCTTATGTGCATGGGAAAACTGAAGCAGAAGTACGCTCAATCCTTCACCAGGGACGACAGGCGAAGCAGAAAATGCTCACTGCCAATCTCCGACTGGTAGCCGCGATTGCCAAGAAATATCAGAACAGGAATTTAGAATTCTTCGACTTGGTTCAGGAAGGTAGTTTAGGATTGCACAGAAGCATAGAAAAATTTGATCCTAACAGGGGCTATAAGCTATCAACTTACGCTTACTGGTGGATCACTCAAGCAATCACACGTGCAATTGCAGAAAAGTCACGTACTATTCGCCTGCCAATCCATATTACTGAAAAGCTCAACAAGATCAAGAAAGTGCAGAGAGAATTGTCACAAACATTGGGTCGTAAGCCCACTGTTGCAGAGATTGCCAAGACTTTAGAGTTCCGGCCAGAACAAGTTCGAGAATACATCCAGCGAGGAGCTCACCCAATTTCTCTAGAAATGCGAGTGGGAGATGACAGACAAACAGAGTTTGGGGAAATTTTACCGACAGATAAAGTTTCCTTAGATGAGCAGTTAAACCAAGAACTTTTACGTCAGAATTTAGATAAATTGCTGGTGTCTACTTTGACACCAATCCAGCAACAAATAATCTCCTTACGCTTTGGTCTGGAGGACGGTCAGCAGCTAAGTTTTGCTCAGATTGGTGCTCGTCTTAATCTTAGTGGAGAACGAGTTCGTCAAATTGAATGTAAAGCGATGAGAATTCTTCGCCGTCAGCAACATAATATTGAAGAGTATTTGTAAGTAGCAAGATTTAATGTCACTTTTAAGTTGATCACGGCACAGAATGTAATATTAAGGTGCGATCGCGGTCACAAGAATAACAATATAGTTGCTATATACTAGCTAGCATTGTTCTACAATTAGCCCTCAAGCAAGCGCATGAGGGTTTTCATGTCTTTGCTCTTAAATAAGCAAATAGATATTTCTGCTATTGTTGGGCTAGGATGCATGGCTTTGTGTTGGTAGATGGGGTGGATGGCTCAAGTTATACTTAGCACAACTATTGCACAAGCCTTACTGAGCGTTATCACACTCAAGGAGGATTTAAATCAGGTAGTAATGCATAGTAATGCTAAAATAAGAAAGTGTCGTTCAATACAGGAGCTATGCACTAGACTTGTCCGGAAACCCCAAAGCCAGACTGTTCAAAGCTTTGGGGTAAAACTTTGATATTTGCGTAAAAACGTAATCATCAGGATTTGAGATAGTTACTGTTAGT
>JAJPJF010000322.1 GCA_021324415.1 Nostocales cyanobacterium Centralia_MAG_434 | reverse complement strand
CTTTGGCAGTGCCTGTGAGATACAATAAGTTACCTGCATCAAAATCAATGAACAACAATCCTGCTTTGGGATTCAACTCCAAATTGCCGAAGGTATTAAAATGGTGATTGCCAGAAAAGTCAGGAATGGTCAAAGTGCGATCGTCATCCAAGCGCACAAAACCAGGCTTACCACCACGATGAGACACATCAACCCCACTGGCGAGTCCTGCCAATTCATTCTGGTAGGCGGTGGCAATAAAAAAGGTGTCTGCTTTGTGAATGATGGCTTGTTCTTCTTTCCTAAATGTAGTTAATTGATGGATGGGTCTGGAGGTGATTGCATCTTGTGATTCTGTATTCTCTTTGGGTGCAGACGTACGGGTTTGAATGTATTGAGGACAATTGCCAAAGCTTTGTTGTACTTGCACCTCAAAGCCATCGCTATGAATTGCTGCGACAATTCCATTCACTCGATTGCGGCGACGAGTTGGTAGTTCAATACCAAGAATGCCAATATCAATGTCAGCTGCGAGAGTCATGGCTAAGGGATCGCCAAATAGAGGTTGGGCAATGACTCGTAAGGTGCGATTCTCAGGTGAGGACACAAAGCCTGGTTCTCCCACCAGAACAGATGCCCAAGGATTTCCCTGAACATCCACTGTGCCCACAATTACATAGGGAAGTTGGGCAAAGAACTGACGATGCTGCTCTGGAAGAAATTCTCGAATGATTCGCCGTCCTTGCTTGTCTATCTGCTCTTGTACCCCCATACGGGCTTGAATTGCTAGTTCACCAGCATGAAAAGGGGATTCGGTACGTGTCCAACCAGGGATTACCATAGTGCTTTCCTCTGTTTCTAACTAAACCTCTGTGGGGGGAACTTTACTTCCTACTAGAAGGATGTTTAACGGTCAAAAAAAACTTTTACCCCTTGAGCAACTGGATCAATTGCTCCACAACTTGTTGAAACTGAACGATTCCCCCATTTGCACGGGCAATTAGCATCCCCCCTTCTAACAGGGAAAAAATCAGGGCCGCTGTAGCTTGGGACTCTCCTGTAAACCGGAAATCCCCCGTTGCCCGTCCCTGCTCTAATATGAACAGCAACCGGGCTTCGTTTTCCCGGTAGAAATGGCGCACCTGCTCGCCTAGAGGATGATTGAGAGTGACTAATTCTGCCCCAACTATCGCGTACAGGCAGACTTTATCTTGACTGCCACTACTAAGAGTGGCTTCAAATAATCCGCAGTACTGTCGCAGTTTGACCTCCGGCTCATCACTAGTAGCAATGATTCCATCCACAACTCGCAAAACGCGATCGCTGTAACGCCCAAGCAGTGCCACCAGCAAATCATCTTTCTTAGGAAAGTGGGTATGGATACTCGCTTTGCGAATACCCACCACTTCACTAATGTCCTGATAGCTCATACCATTCACGCCTAAGCGTTGGATTAGGTCTTGAGCTGTATCTAAGATGAGGGTTTTGGTATCGGTTTGTTTCATAGTTACATCCTACTAATAGGTAGGTAAAAAGTCAAGCTTCTAATTTTGTCATGCTATGAATACCCCAACTTTCGATCAGGTATAATATTGTATCTACCACTACTGGAGTATGGTCTTCAAACAACGACTTAATGGAAAATTCTCGCTTAGTCAAAATTAGTAAATATCTCAGTAAACACCTACGCCACCAACCTCATCTTATTGGCATTCAACTTGCTCCTGGGGGGTGGGTCGGTGTTGATGAGCTTTTAGCAGCATGTGAAAAACATCTGTTTCCTATTAGTCGTGACGAATTGAATGAAGTTGTGGCACAAAGTGACAAGAAACGCTTTTCTTTTGACTCTACAGGCACTCTCATTCGAGCTAACCAAGGACACAGTGTTGAAGTCGATTTACAACTTTTACCTGTTGTTCCTCCAGATATACTTTATCACGGTACAGGACATCAAGCTGTTGAGTTCATTGAAAAAATAGGACTCAACAAAATGTCGCGCCATCATGTTCATTTATCAAAAGATGTAGCCACAGCAAAAAGTGTTGGTGCAAGGCATGGAAAACCAGTAGTGTTTATTGTCGATGCTGCGGCAATGTACAAAGCGGGTTATGAGTTTTATTGTTCTGATAATGGTGTCTGGTTGGTGGACGATGTACCACCAGAGTATCTGCGAAAGATGTAGTAGTTCTATTTTGTCTAGTTTTAATGCGCGTACGTGAAGCATCAAAAAATAACGCACCATAAGCAACTGGGTATTATCTCAAAAATACGTATCTTTTGGAGTAAATTTTCTCTAGAAAATAACTTTGTTTTTGCTAGTTTATTGTGAGCGCCTTAAAACAAACATCCATAACTCTGCTCGAGTCGGCTTTCTCTCCTATTGTATAAAAACTAGAAAAGGCAGTTTAGAATACTAAACTGCTTCGTCTTTTGGGTCTATTAAGCTCCCGTATTATTTAAGTATTTAGTACCAACGTCTGTGATCGCGGTCCCGATAATGATCACGACCATAATCACGATCGCGGTCATAATCATGATCGCGATCGCGGTCCCAGTGATGGTTGCGACGATAGTCATCATCACGATTGCGATCGCGGCGATAATCGCGGTCATGGTCGTAATGGTAACGTCCTTCACGCCAATCATCATATGATGAAGCGTTAGCATTTTGAGAAAGTGCTACAGCAGATATGGTTCCTACCAAGACTGCTAAAATAGCGGAAGCAAAAGGTTTCATATTTTTTACTAACGAAACTAAAAATAACTTTTACGGCATTTGATAATATAATGCTGATACCCTCTAACAAAGTTTCAATTAGCGAATGTAGCGTTTTTTTACAAAAAACGTTAAGTCTAGTTTGCAATTTAAACTGAATCTACTCATGCTTCTTGAAAATCATAGAGGATTTTTCAATTGGAAGTTCTTTGAAGAATATGGCGAGAAAGGAAACTGCGAATAATAGAGGCAATTTCATTGACGTGAGTTTCAAGAGCAAAGTGACCAGTATCGAAGAAGTGAATCTCGGCATTAGGGTTATCACGCTTGAAAGCCTCAGCACCTTTGGGTAAAAAGAAAGGGTCTTGATTGCCCCAAACAGCGAGAGTTGGCGGACGGTGAGTTCGAAAATATTCCTGGAACTTGGGATAAAGCCCGACATTACTTTGATAGTCTAGGAATAGGTCAAGCTGAATCTCATCGTTGTCTGGTCGATCTAAAAGTGCTTGATCGAGGAAATAGGCTTCAGGTGCAATCAAACTTGTGTCTCTGACACCGTGAGTATATTGGAACTTGGTGATGTCAAACTTCAGAAAATTACGTAAGGCAGTACGGTTCTCAACAGTTGGGTTGTGCCAGTAACGTTGAATAGGGTTCCAAGCTTCGGAAAGACCCTCCTCATAAGCGTTGCCGTTCTGAGAGATTAAGGCAGTGATTTGTTGAGGATGAGTTAATGCTAGGCGTAAGCCAACTGGTGCACCGTAGTTAAAAACATACACAGCGTAGCGGTCTAAGTCCACAGCTTGAGTGAAATGGTAGATGATTTGGGCGAGATGTTCGAAAGTGTATGCAAAGTTTTTATGGTTAGGAGTGTCGGAGAAACCAAAGCCAGGGAGATCTGGTGCCACAACACGATATTGATCACAAAGCAATGGCATTAGATGACGGTACATGTGTGAGGAGGTTGGAAAGCCATGCAGTAGAAGTATAGCAGGAGCATCTTTTGGTCCAGATTCACGGTAGAAAATCGACAAGCCATCAACAGCTGTGTGGCGGTAATAGGTCATTACAGATCCGCTGTGTTGTTGTTGCATAAATACTCTTAGGCGGCATTACAGATAGCCGCGTTTGATGAACTGAGTAGTAACTATTAAAAGTATATTATACAGGTTACTCTAAAAAAGATAACCAGTCAATATGCTTTTATTAAGTTACTTATGTCAGAATAATCATAGATATTTTTGAAACCTTCACAACGTGACATAAAGGCTTTCTCAATGACCAAACCCCGTCCGGCACCTTTTTTAATTGCAGATCACCCAGCTTTGGACTTTCTGAACACTACAGCTTCACCGTGGGGAAAACAGATTGAGTGGCTCTCCAACGGTTCGGATCTGCTTGATTGGCTTGAGTGTGCTGGTATGATTAATACTGAAACCCTGCGGGACTTGCGAAGCAGAGAAGATTTTGACTCACTGGATGAAATTGCTCAACAGGCACGGGAGTTGCGAGAATGGTTTCGTCAGTTTGTTAGCCATCATGCTGGTCATCGGATTGTCTCATCTGCAATTACCGAGTTAGAATCATTGAACGATTTACTAGCACGAGATGTTGCATTTCTGCAAATTGAAGCAGATGGAACGCATAACAATAAAGTGAGCGAACTGGTATGCAAAAAACATCGGCGCTGGAATCAACCACAGTATTTATTACAACCTTTGGCTGAGGCAATTTGTGAGTGTGTTTGCAATGTTGATTTTGCACTTGTACGCCGCTGTGAGAATCCAAGTTGCACTCTCTGGTTTTATGACACCACGAAGAGTCACATTCGCCGTTGGTGCAGCATGAGTGTATGCGGTAACCGTTCCAAAGCCTCTGCTTATCGAGCTCGTACAAAGCAAATGCTCTCTGGTGAATCAGCAACCCGAAAAGTTCTCAAAAAGTCTGACTAGCCTTTGATTTTTGTGATGAACTGGATTAAAGTAACCACTAAAATAATTCTTGACAAGTTATGAATGTCATGAGTAACCTGTTAATAGTTATTTAAAAAGTTACCTAGATGAAGGAGCAAAAATCATGAAAGCTGCAGACTTAGCTAGTCGCTTTTATGCAAACTTGGCTGTAGGAGACATGACCTCAGCAATGGTGCTTCTTGATGAGCAGGTGGAATGGCTTGATCCTGAAGGATGGCCTTATCCACAACGCTCAATCGGTCCCGAACAAGTCATGTCTAACATCTTTATGCGCATTGCTGCTGATTGGACTGATTTCAGAATTGATGTGCAAGAAGTGATTGATGCAAACGACCGTGCAGTTGCCTTTGGTATTTATAGTGGCGTCTCTAAAGCGACAGGTCGCTCAATGCGTGCTGCCTTTAGCCATCGCTGGCAGGCAAAAGATGATAAAGTTATTCGCTTCTCGGTATGTGCTGATACGCTGAAATTTAGAGAAGCACTCCAGGAAGAAGTTTCTTGTACAACATGAGCGAGCGCAAAAATGTGCAACTCAAAAAGCACCGTCAAACCCGATATTAAGCATATTCTTGAGTACGATATCAGATGGGTTGTCTGCAGTTCAAGCTATGGGTGCGTTTTTATAGATGGTGTAAATTGAGCCAAATCATAAATACCCAGTGCCTTTTCTAGACTTGCAACTTGGTCAACAACTTTGTTAAATCCGTCTTCTCCAAACAGTTTGTGTTCTAGGTCTTCAAACTGCTCGCCCAAAGCATCGTATTCTTGAGGAGTTACTAGTCCTTGGAATTTAGGGAATAGTACAGTATCCTCCCTAGCTGCATGGTGCTGATACATTTGTACGAATTGACGCATAGCTTCAGCCAGTTGCATGCGCAACTGTGGTTCTGTGAGCGCCTTAATAGTTGCAAGTTGCACAATTGTATTTGTTAATTGGCGACCTGCTTGATGCTGTTGACGCAGCACTTTTATCAGGTCAACTTGTTGACCCGCTTTCTCAAATCGGGGGAAAATGTAGTTCTCTTCTAGCTTTTCGTGGTAGTTCTCGGCAAAGTTGCGGATAATCTTAGCAGCATTAGCGAACACTTCAGGCTGAAAGTCTTTCTCTTTGGTGTTGATACGCCGAATTCCCTCATCATAAATCAGTAAAATGCGACGAATCACACCATGTTCACGCATCAAATCTTCTGGAGGAACGACTTTCTCTTGTTGCTGTTGCTGAGAACTACCTGCATCTTGCGATCGCGCTTGAGTAACCTTTGCAAATCCAGTAACGACTAGACCAGTCCCAAAAGCAGTTGTTGTTTGTAAAAAAAAGCGGCGGCTGTTATCTAATTTAGGAGTCATATAAGTTGATGTATTTATGCTGGGGTTTTGTGAAATTTTGAATGCTAATTATCTTGTTCAAAACCGTTGCTCATTCGGACACTTACGCTATTGATATTCTAGATCCGATAGCATTTCACAAAAATCTTAATCCAAATTCTCTCCTCTCCTTGTCCTGCTTGTCTCCTCAGGGGATACCCTACACCCTACACCCTACACCCTATACCCCACACCCTTCTTAATCAATGAGTCAACAGCAAGCACAGTTAATAGCTTTTTTTATCAATCCACCCCTAACTACTCTATGTGGAGCTAGTACCCCAATTTCTTCTATGCCTACTGTTGTACAATGGCTTACGTATCTCGATCCCCTACGCTATTTTGTCGAGATTGCTCATGGGATGTTGCTTAAGGGAGTGGGTTTGGAAATACTATGGCCTCAGGTACTAGCTTTACTGATGTTTGCCACAGTACTAATCACCCTAAGCATTCGTCAGTTTCGACTTCAGTTGAGTTGAGAGATTAACCCTTGACTAGCGGCGATCGCTCTCTACTACACATGTATTTTTCTAATAAAAAAGCGAGCTTGATCGTAGTTATCAGCTCGCCTTATTTCTGTAATTATCAAATTTCAATTTCTACTCTTTTATACACTATAAAACTTTATGTTGTCTACAGTTATATTTACTTTTTTAAATTATTTATTAGTACAAACATTGTTTTTAATAAAATCAGCTTTATTTATAGCTAAAATACTAAAAATATTTATCAATTCAGTTGGTCTGACATAAATAATTTTACCTAACCACTTATCAGAGTAAAACAATAAAGGTAAAGAACTCGGAAAGTTTTGTATGAATGGCATATTTTTTAACAAAATAGATATAATCAGAACGGCTGATTGGAATTGATACATGACTAAAGTCACGTTTACAGTATGACTTTGTTCATATTGTGCCAAATGATAAACTCTCATAGGGGAGTATTTATAGTTAAATTTTTAAGTTATGCTTGAGGAAAATTCCTAAGGTGATATTGTTAGCTAACAAAGTTTTATTCTTGGATGAGGATGATTATTGCTCTACAGTTATGCCTACTGTTGTTGATTGGAGCATCAGTCATATT
>JAJPJF010000222.1 GCA_021324415.1 Nostocales cyanobacterium Centralia_MAG_434 | reverse complement strand
TCAAAAAAGCAAAGGAAATTGTGATCATGGGTGGAGCCTTTCTCTGTTCTGGTAATATCACCCCCCACGCCGAATTCAATATTTGGTTTAACCCACAAGCCGCGCAAACTGTTTTTAGCAGCCGGGATGATATTGTCGTGATACCGTTAGACGTGACCAGACGTCTCATTTTCACACGAGAAATGGCTCAGGCGGTTAGTCAAACGAATTTCAACAGTGAGTTTTCTCAGTTCTTGATGGCTCTTTGTGAGTTTATGATTGGCACAGCTTTGGGTTACCGGGAAACAGCAGGAATTCCTGGTTTCCTTGTTCATGATGCTGCAACCTTGGGATATCTGTTTTATCCAGAAACTCTAATGTTAAGAAGGGCAAAAGTCCGGGTTGAAACAACAGGTGAGTGGACACGGGGACAAACGTTGATTGATAGTCGTTTTGTACCAAAAATAGGAGCAAATGCCTGGGTGGCGTTGCAGGTAGATGAGGGTAAATTTTTCACTAGCTTTATTGAAGATCTAAAGCTGCTAGTAAAATTAATTCGTAATTAGTAATTATTTATTTACGCACAATAACTAGTATGACACCACTCACTATTAAGCTCAAGCCTGCTAAACGGACTGGAGGAATAGATTCTCGAAACAGGAAGTAACCGAGTAAGACTGAGAAAACATAAACGAGTGATGCTGATGGACCTGCAACGCTCAGGTTGACTCTGGTTAACACGAGAATATAGGCTATAGCGCCTATGCCATAGCAAGTTAGACCAATTAAAAGTTCTGGTGTTGTAATGATGCTGAAAATGTGATTCACAGCATTTGCTAAATTAACTCTGCCTAACTTCAGCGCACCTAGTTTTAAGAAGAACTGCCCAGCTACACTAGCTAGAACTGAGATGAGGAGTAAAATAAATTCTTGTAGAGTCACCGGATTGTCCTTTTACTTAGCAGTGTTGAAGTGCTGATTAGATGATTCAGGGGATTTCTTTGTTGATCTTTGAGCCATACCTCCAATTTCCTTAACAGTATAAATCGGACGCCCTTTCACTTCTTCATATATACGTCCGATATACTCGCCCAAAATGCCAATACAGAACAATTGGACAGAGCCGAGGAAAAATAGAGCAATTGTGATTAATGTAAAGCCAATTAATGGAGAATCTGGATCAAATAAGCGCCAATATAACACGAGCAATATCATTACCAGTGCTAACCCCGCTGATAACATTCCTAGATATGTGGCAAGCCTTAAAGGCACTTTGGACAGGGAAATAATACCGTTCACGGCTAGAGCCCAAGACTTAGCAAAAGTATATTTTTCTTTCCCTGCAAAGCGGGGATCACGTTCAAAATGCACAGCGGTTTGACGAAAACCTACCCAAGCTCGTAAACCGCGAATGTAACGGTTGCGTTCAGGCATTGCATTGAGGATATCCACAACTTGCCGATCCATTAAGCAGAAATCACCTGTATCAGGCGGTATCTCTACATCAGCTAGTCGCCGCAGAATACGATAAAAAGCATAAGCTGTAAAACGTTTGAGCCAGCTTTCTTGTTTTCGTGCGAGACGCTGAGCATAGACAACTTGATAACCTTGTCGCCATTTTTCAATCATCGCTAAAATCAGCTCCGGCGGATCTTGGAGATCAGCATCCATAACGATGACGACTTTGCCTTGAACAAAGTTTAGACCAGCTGTTACTGCAATTTGATGACCAAAATTCCGCGCAAAACTTAGGTAATTTACTCGTTGATCGCGATGATTAAGTTCCCGAATCATACTCAATGAGTGATCGCGACTCCCATCGTCAATTAAAATCAACTCTGTCTCGCCGTCTAGTTGTGCCATGACATCACTAATCCGACGATACATTTCAGTAATGTTCTCTTCTTCGTTATAAATAGGTATAACTATAGAGTAGAGTGGCTGTGTCACAGTCCAGTTATTGCTATTTTTTGCCATTTACATTGTAAATAGGCACTGTTGACTTGTTTAATGTTAATACGCATTTGCGCCTATCCTAACCCAAAGTTAGATTTTGCCTATGGGTTTCTGTGCCAAGAGCAAAATAGACACACCAAACGGAAGGTTAAACCGATCCATTAAGTAACGTTCACTAGCAAACAAAAGGCTTAAAAATTGATTGATAGGTTTTGGTGGCAAAAGTAAGTCATTGCTACTCCCTGAACCACTGTCAATGCGTAACAGTTTTTTTAAACTGCGCACACCAGCAACAATAGGAAATAAAAAAGTATTAAAGTAGCTGCTGTAACACACAGTATAGCCAGCCTGCATGACAACACGCTTTAAGCCTTTTAACACATAGCGGCGTTTGTGATGATTTATATCATCGTGTTCACTCCACAAGAATTGATATGCAGGAACTGTGATTAACAACCAACCTCCTGGATTTAATCTTGAATGTAATGCCTCAAGTGCCCTGACATCATCATCAAGATGTTCCAAAATATCTAACAACAAGATGAGGTCATACTCATCATGAAAGGGAATATTATCAGGCAAGCTACCCAACTTTACCTGAACAACTTGCCGCTCATTAGCAAGTTTGCAAGCGATTTCATCTAACTCCATTGCAGAGAGGTTGCCGTGACGGGCTAACATTCTCAAGTTACCACCCGTACCACAGCCAGCCTCTAGAATTTCTGAATCTCTAGACAACCTCAGTTTACGAATCACTCGGTCTATAATCAGACGGCGACCCACAAACCACCAGTGTTTATCTTCAACAGATGCGTACTGTAGGTAAAAGTCTTTATCCATAAAAGCGTTGCAAATACTCTATTCTACAACGCTAGAAGAACGATCTCCCTCAAAAATCTCTAGGTCAGAAGTCGTCCAACGGACTGGACCAGTGGTTGCTGACTGCATAGAACTCTTTGCCATTCTTTGATTCGATTATAAATCACTCGCTGACTTAATCATTGGAATCACTCGTCCTGTACGAGCTATGTATTCTTGATACTGCTCTCCAAATGTATCAAGCATCATCTGTTCTTCTTGGGGGATTCGCAAAAGATACATGGGCAAAAACGATACGATGTAGGACAGTCCATAAATCCAATTGTGAACAACAAGAGCTTGGGCAATTCCCCAGAGCCAAAAAGCTGCGTACATTGGATGACGAATGTATTTATAGACTCCACTCTCGACTAACGTATGGTTCTCGCGAATGTCTAGCGAGGCTGACCAGTTCAACCCCAAGTCTATGTGCGATCGCCAAAATAGCCAGATAGCCACCATAAACACAACTGTACCCACCCAACCAGTCCAATCAGGTAGGTCATAGCTAGCAAACTCAAACCAAGGTGTGAAAATACCAACTAATGGCAGGAGAAACATTCCAAAAAATGTCAAGATTAACAGGAACTTCTCTTGAGCAGTTGTACGTCCATCTACAACCTTGTTCTGTTTTACTAGTTGCATGAAGTGAACGCGAATCGCACATACAGCGATAAAGCCAATCAGAAAAACAACCTTACGAGTCACTTCTGACATTTTTCAATCCTCTTATGTTCATTAACAAATTTGATTTCATAAAAAACAAATCTGGCTTCCGGGTAACACTAACATTAGCAGCGATTTTTTTCATCTTAATGTTAGTTTTTGCACTCCATCGTTTTTATACTTTTTATGCATCCTATGACCAAGGTCTGTTTGACCAGATTTTTTGGAACACAATACATGGCCACTTATTTCAAAGTTCTCTTTCCTCTGGTCAATCAAGTGCTTTTACTAAAGATGGTCAACCACAAACAGTATTTTACAGCCATTTAGGTCAGCACTTTGTGATTGACTTTTTACTATGGATACCTATATATGCTCTATTTCCCACTGGTGCGACTCTTGTTGTTTTACAAGTTGCTTTGATCACTGCTGCTGGCTTGGTTCTCTATTCTCTAGCGCGGCATTATCTTCCACCTTCCATTGCTGTTTTAATAGTTGGTAGTTTTTATGGAGCTAATGCAGTTATTGGACCGACCTTTGCCAATTTTTATGAACATTGTCAAATTCCCTTATTCGTCTTTTCCTTATTACTAGCTTTAGAAAAGCGTAAATGGGGGCTTTTTTGGTTATTTACAATTTTGACATTAGGAATTCGAGAAGATACAGGAATTATTCTCTTTGGAATTGGTCTTTATCTTGTTTTTATCAGACGATTTATCACTCTAGGTGTGGCTTTGTGTCTGTTGAGCTTTGGCTATGTCACACTAGTGACAAACACTATTATGCCTCTATTTTCTAATGATAATTCTCGACTCTATGTGAGTGATTTTTTTAGTCAATTTGTTCCTGGAAATAAAAATCCCAGCACTTTACAACTTTTGTGGGGTATTTTAACCAAACCTCAAGAGCTTTTGAAAAGCTTATTTGTTCCTTTTGATAGGCGAGCGAAGTACTTGTTAGGTCAGTGGTTACCTTTGGCCTTTATACCTGCCATTTCTCCAGTAGCTTGGATAGTTACAGGTCCCCCATTACTAGAGCTATTGATTCAACAAAGAATCGTAGCACTTAGTATGAGTATTCGCTATGCATTAACTATAGTTCCTGGCTTGCTTTATGGCACAATTTTGTGGTGGTCTCAACATCAAAAAAGATTTAAGCCCCAGTTTCGTCGTTGGTGGATAAGATGTATTGCATTATCAATGATCTTTGCAATTACTTCTAGTCCTAATCGAGCTTTCTACTTTTTGATTCCAGACTCGATCCATCCTTGGGTTTACATTCCTCTCACTCGTCAGTGGGAACACGTAGGACACATTCGTTCTCTAATGAACTTCATTCCTGCTGATGCTAGTGTTTCTGCAACTACGGATTTACTTCCCCACTTGGCAACTCGGCGGGGGATCATTCGTTTGCCTGCTTTACAATTGCGAATGGATTCAAAAGAGGTTGTTGATGTTGATTATGCTTTTGCAGATCTGTGGATTATACAACAATATCAACCAGCTTTTAAGGGTGAGCGTCAGCAGCTACGAGATTTTTTAATTTTTATTGACCAGCTTCTCACTCAAAACAGATATGGACTGATTGATGTGCAAGATGGTGTCGTCTTACTACAAAAGAAAGTCGCTTCTCAACCTCAGGCTATGGCGCAATGGTTGAAGTTGCGAGAAGAACTTAAACAGCAGATGTAGAAGCAATAGAGGGAGTCAACATCCGCTTTTTTTATTCTTTGGTATATTGCTGTAATAGTTTACAGAAAAAATGCTTAGAGTTTCCCTTCTAATTTTATAGTAGATTTGGAGTTGATTATAAAAACATTGTGAAAGCAATTACTCTTCTTGGTTCGACTGGCTCTATTGGTACTCAGACTTTAGATATTGCGACTCAGTACCCGGATCATTTTCGGATTGTAGGATTGGCTTCTGGAAATAATGTAGAGTTATTGGCTTCACAGATCCGGCAATTTCGACCGCAAATAGCAGCAATTTGCGCAGAAGATAAATTGCCAGCGCTCAAAGAAGCAGTTAAAGACCTTGATCCCCAGCCAATTCTTTTAGCTGGTGTTGAGGGAGTGATAGAAGTTGCTCGCTATGGAGACGCTGAAACTGTTGTCACGGGGATCGTTGGCTGTGCCGGTTTACTACCGACGATCGCTGCCATTGAAGCTGGTAAAGATATTGCTTTAGCAAACAAAGAAACCTTAATTGCTGGAGGTCCAGTTGTTCTACCCTTAGTCGAAAAACACGGCGTAAAGTTACTACCAGCTGACTCAGAACATTCTGCAATATTTCAGTGCTTGCAAGGTGTACCACAGAATGGTTTGCGGCGGATTTTACTGACTGCTTCTGGCGGTGCATTCCGAGATTGGCCAACAGAAAAACTATCAACTGTAACGGTTGCCGATGCCCTAAAGCATCCAAACTGGTCAATGGGTCGTAAAATTACCGTGGACTCTGCAACCTTGATGAATAAAGGGCTAGAAGTGATTGAAGCTCACTTCCTTTTCGGCCTAGATTACGACAACATTGACATTGTTATTCATCCTCAAAGCATTATTCACTCTTTGATTGAACTGCAAGATACCTCGGTTTTAGCCCAACTAGGTTGGCCTGATATGCGTTTACCTCTGCTTTATGCTTTATCTTGGCCAGAACGTATTTATACAAATTGGCAACAACTTGATTTGGTCAAAGCTGGAACTTTAACCTTCCGTGAACCAGACCATGAAAAATATCCTTGCATGAATTTAGCCTATGCAGCTGGTAGAGCGGGTGGTTCAATGCCAGCGGTATTAAATGCTGCAAATGAAGAAGCTGTGGCTTTATTTTTATCGGAAAAAATTAGATTTTTAGATATAGCCAAATGTATCGAATTGGTGTGCGATCGCCATCAAAAAGACAATCATCAAAATCCGTCTTTAGAAGACATTTTGGCAGCAGATCAATGGGCAAGACAAGAAGTTTTAGCAGCGAGCAAATCGTTTGTCGTTAGTTGTTAATAGAGTTACGAACACAAACTGTTGCCGTTCGCCCGTACAGTTTAGTAGGGGCCAACGGTCATTTTTTGGTTATCAAAAAACTTGATAACTACTAGCAGGTGACCACGCACGGATGACCTAATTTTTTATTGATGCTGAAAGCTTTGATAAAACATTTTTAACACTCGCAGGTAACTGGCGCATGATTTTGCCTCTCTCACGATCTACCGCCACCAGCGTCACCTTTGCAGTGACATATAATTGTTGCCTATCGAGTGATTCTATTGTATAGTCCCAGTTTATCCGAACACCTGTTACCTCAGCCATGCGAGTTTTTACCACCGCTGCTACACCTAGTTGAAGCGAATTGTGATAGCGTACTGACAGGTCTACAACTGGTAAATCACAACCTAAAGCTACTAAATCGGCAAATTCAATACCTATTGAACGCAAACATTCCACTCGCGCTTCTTCCATCCAAGTTAGGTAGGAACCATGCCAAACGATACCTGCATAGTCGGTATGATGAGGCTGTGCTCTCACAGGATATTCAAACCAATTGTCTAATGGTTGACGAGAAGGAGTGTCAATGGCACTTGTTGGTTGCAGTTGTGGTTGATTGAGCTGTTCTTGAGACATATTTGAGTTTCTACTGAGTATCTGGCATATAGTTTAGCAACCACGCTAGACCTACTGATTGTCATTTAACAAGAGTCGATGTGATCTCAAAACCATCTGTGTGTGTACAAATGGTGGGTAATTTGTATGTATCGGCAGCAGTGGGAGGTAGTCTCAGTGATTCCAATTATTGAGTTCCATTAATTTAAGTCAAGAATCGACTGTAAGGTACCCACCCATGCTTTGTAACAAAGGCGCTGTTTGAACTCTCACGATTTAATTCGTCGCACCACTGACTAGACACAGGAGTCCTTAACACCGCTTAGCTAGGGCTTTATTCCCTGTCGAGGTTTGTACTGGATGCTTGATGATATTGGCTAGTTCTTGTAGTTGGTTAACTGCCTCTGCACCCTCTAACTTCATCAGTTCGCGATCATCTCGCATTTCTGTCCATGTGATCCCGTAATCGGATACTAAAAACCGAATCAAGTGGTTTTCACCAAGGCTAACCATAAACGAAGCACTGTTCATCTGATCCCCGCATGTGTAGCAGGAGGCCGGATATCCACGCCGTTCTAGAACAATTGCTAAGGCTTGCAAGTTCATCACTAGGTCTTGGACAAACTGCCGATGTTGTTGCGCTAATCTCAGAAACACTTTATTCCTCCAAACACCACAGTCATTTGAGTCTCTTTTATAATTTTTTTAGATTTTCTCACTAACTGGTATTGTAAACTATCCATTACAATTCCCAGAGCCACATAGAGTTGTTAGTTGACTACCTAGCTTAGGGTAGTCCATAAGGATTTTGCTTGTCGTATCAAAGTATTCAATTTGCTGATTGGGTATTTCGGACAGAATGATTAAACTTAATATTGTTTGTACACGATTCTGTCAGGGTAGATGGTAACTGCAAGCAATCCGCTTTAAGAGTAACGCATATTGGGTACAAGTCAACCATCAAAAAGATACAAATTGCACCTGAAATTCTTAATGAACAGTTAGATCACCGTTCTTCAAAGGTTATAACGCCTCCATCCGTTATTTTAACCTTATTCAATATGAAGTAAGTCTGTGCGCTAAGTAACATAAATCAAACAATACCTGAATTTTCGCTAGGTTCCATCAATTTCCACCTGCATATATCAGGTTTGTAGATGAGCATAGCAAGTAAAATTCTTAATCGGGACTTGTGTGACTCCTTTTACAGTGATCACTGTACGAAAAATTTCCCTAAATACACGGTCCCTCGTGAAAAAACTTATTGTTTATTTGACTTATCACTGAACAATAACTAACTGCATGAAAGCCATGTTGCCATTTCGGCAGTTATTTATTAAGCGTTATTAAAAAGTATTAATTTTTACTATTTCTCATTTTTCAATGAGAAACATCTGGTTGAGTGCTGAGTACTTGCTATTTGATGAATAAACAAGATACTCAAGACTCAAAACAAGAATAGTGTTCTGGTGAGTTTAGACGACTTGCCACCAACCGAATGTTGGACCAATAAAACGGATTGTTACCCAAACAGTAACCATTACGCCAATGCCAATCCAGGCACCACGATTTGTCCATTTTACAAATTGTTCCGCTTGAGTTTTGGTAATTGGAACCCAAGGTAAGATCCTATTCTCTTGGCCGTATTGTTCTCCTAGTGCGGCTTTACGACGCTTTGCTTCGCCCATAGTGTTCAAAATGGAATTCTGCTATGGCTGATAATAGCGCTTGCCTAGCGATAAATACCAATCAATTTTTTTAATTCATAATTCTTATAAGTAGATTGGTGAGAATAAACGATTGTTAGTTAGGGTCAGGCATGGGGCATTGAGAGGGTCAAGCTGATTCGTCCTTATTAGCCATGGAAAACATGGTGGGATCAAGGTAATCGATGCGGGCTAGGGGGCTGAGGGCGGCTAGGACTTGAGCGCCGTAGCTGCGAAGAACGACACGGCTATCAAGCAAGGCAACAATGCCTTGGTTTTCTCTTACCGGAGCGATCGCACGTTGCAGTTCATTCAACGCAAATGGCAATAAATATAAACGAAACCAATCCTGATGGGATCGTTTATAGTGAGTTACCCTACCAGCCACCAGTGGATTTTCCAATGATGGTAATGGTAAAGTCGCAATCACTAAAAGCTGAGGTGCAGGTAAGACTTTTTGATGTTCTCGCCAAAATTCCCACCCACTAACCAAAACACCATTTTCATCCAAGCAAGTTTTTTCTACCTGCACCCGTGAACCAAACTCAGAGGCAAGAATTGCTCCCACCTGAGACTTCAAAGGCATATCTCCTACCAATATCACTGTCAATCCTAAGGATGTGGCACTGGTACACAGCAGTGTGCGAACTTCTTGGATAAATGCTGCTTGAAATTCTGGTGTATTAGGTAGGGGTAACTGATAGGGCAAATACAATTGAGTTGCGGACTTTTGGCTATCTGAAAACTTCAGGCAGGTCACCTCATCTCCCAATCCTAAACTCTGGCGGAAGATGGGAGCCTCAGTCTCTGATTCTAAGGCGCTGCCAATTAACACGACAGGTTGCCGATTCCAAATTGGCGATAATATTTTTCCTAATTCTATAGGAGCACAGTGTAAGGAAAATAAACCTTGGCGGCGGGCAACAGTTGCCCAGACTAGAGGAGGGGGAGAGGGGGGAGTGGAAGAGGGGAAGAGGGGGATATTTTCGTTTCTGTGTTGAAATTGTTGCCAAAACTCTTTCCAGGCATCAGGGAGAGTAGGAATATGTAGCGTCGAATAAAGACGGCTCAAAATCTCTTCTTCTGAGAGAGAAATCAAATAACATTCATAAGGATTGGCAGGATGCTGGAATAATTCTCGTGTGAGTTGCACGCGAGAGGTGCGAATAACTTCAGCACTTTGGGGGCAAGCAAGCATCAGCTGATCCCAGTCATATGCTGACAAACTGACAGTTAGCTGTTGTCGCACCCAATCTTCCAAGTCGTCAACACCATCAATAATGGTAGGAATACCCTCTGGAAAATTCCCTTTAGAAGTCAGTTGTGCTTTCAACCAAGCTTCAGGAGAAACTAAAAGGATTCCTTGAAACTCGTCACCAGGCCAAAGCTCACCCGTTCTAATGGGTTTATTGACTTTTAGCCACTGTTGTAGACGAGGAATTTCTATTTTCGTTAAGCGTTGCTGTATAGCTTCTGGTGCAACAACGACTACAGGACCATGCCACATCAAAGCTGATGCCACAAAACTGGTTCGATATCGACCTTGATAGCCCGATAGTGCCCCCACTTGAATTAAGGCGCTACGTCCCAGACGCAAGGCGCGGGCTACTAACCTTGCCATCGTTAAATGATGGGGCCAGGAAGGGAAACCCGCCTGCGATCGCAGGAAGTTATGTAGTGACAAATGTACTTCTGCCTCAATCACACGCTTTTAATCCCATACAAAGTAATTTTTATTTGTGATCGCCCCTTATCCATTATGTTGTTATTCGTTGGCACAGTGTTCCGTACTCAGTTGTTACACTACGAACCATCTACCATAGACAGGGAGGCTACCAAGCTCTCAAACAACATGCTTACTGGGAAGATATTCTTGCTTTCCGATATTCTGCCACACAATTAGTGATGGCAAAGACTGTCCACTGTGTGGGAGTTTATCCGATTGACATCTACACTACTACGTTACTTCTTCAACTAACCGAATAGCGTTTTTCCTAAAATTATGCCTACTTATAAAGGAATTTCTAGCGAAGCTTTCAGACATCCCCTAGATCGCCAAGCTGAGCAAGCTTTACGCAGTTTACCTGGATTCGATTTTGTTGCCCGTAAATTTGTGGAATTTTTTGCTGAACGCCCCCAATTAGTCTATTTAATGGGTAATACCATTCAAGTTGGGCCACGTCAATATTCCACTATTTACCAGATGTTTCGGGAATGCGTGCGAGATTTGGATATATATCCCGAACCAGCACTGTTTTTAGAGCAGAATCCCCAAGCAAATAGTTATGCATTGGGACAAGAGCATCCTTATATAGTCATAAATACAGGACTCTTGGACTTACTAAACGAATCCGAGATTAGGGCCGTGCTTGCCCATGAACTAGGGCATATTAAATGTAATCATACTATTCTAATTCAAATGGCGATGTGGACAATGAGTGCCGCATCAGTGATTGGTGAATTGACACTGGGAATAGGCAATTTTGTCAGTCAGGGTTTAATTTATGCCTTTTACGAGTGGCGACGCAAAGCTGAGTTGTCCTCTGATCGGGCTGCTTTGTTGGTTGTTGATGACTTAAATCCAGTTATGTCTTCAATGATGAAAATTTCTGGTGGCAGTATTAAATATGCTAATGAATGCAGTTTACAAGAATTTATCCGTCAGTCTGAAAATTATCAGGCACTTGACACAGATGGACTTAATCAAGTTTATAAATTCTTAATTTATAACGGTGCTCAAGGGACAATGCTGAGTCATCCTTTTGCTGTAGAACGTGTACATTATTTACGAGAATGGGCTGTATCTGAAGAATATCAACAAATCAAACAAGGTAATTATCAAAAATCTGCAGCTTCCGGAGCAGTGGAGGTAACAGCAGAGACTTCCCAAAATGAAGTAGATGCCCTACACCACCAAATTGAAGAATTGCAAAGGGAAATTGATCGCCTTAAACGAGGTACATAAGTTTTTGTCGGTTGCGTTACAGCTACTAGCCTTAATGCAACCGCTTTGCCTCTCTACACTCTATATTCTAGTAGTCTTAAAAAGAGGGAAAGATGAGTCATTTTCCGCAGTTACTCCGTCAATTACGTGGTTTGAGTAAAGCGAAAATCTGCAAATAATGGCAGTTCAAATGGAGTTTTTTCAGCTAGCCTTTTAGAAAAAAAGAGAATTTCCAAGTTCTCAATTTCACCAGTTGTGGGGTTAAGACGAGCAATCACACCATAGTCAACTTCTGCTGGTTCTTGACCTGGGTATGGGGAGCGCTTGTTGATATACAATATGTCACTAGCGCGATCGTATTCAAACCGTAACTTCGCGTCCATATCATTTGAAGTCTATTACTATTATTTGGCTACTATCTCATGAGAAGACTAAATATCTCTAAATACCTCATAGTGAATTTAGTCTCTATCTGCTTGAGGTACTTCTCGGATTTAATATTGCTGAAAAGATTGGTATCTTCGCTAACCGTACCAAAAGTAACCAGAAAGCCACCTGTGAACACAACCCCTCAAATAATATATTCCCCTAAGAATTGCTATTGGTACAGAGAAACCCGCTCTGATTCTATTATAGCTCTCAATTATTTAGGCTTAAAAAACTCCTAGGCCGGATTAGCTTAGTTTTTGGTAAAGCATTGAAAAAAGAAGTCAGCCAGTCGGAAAGAATTCTGACCCTGATTCTGAATTCTGTTGTTCTTTCAGGTTAACAACAATAGAATGTACAATTTGACAAAGTCTATAATTAGTAGATCTTGCCCTATTTAGTTCGATAACCATGTCGGAAGAAGATATCCGTGCTACGCGGCTGGAGAAAGTAGAACAAATCAAACAACTAGGGATAAATCCCTACGCCTATCGTTGGGAATCAACCCATCATGCCGCTCAACTGCAGGAAAAATTTGCCGATTTACCCAGTGGTGAAGCAGTCGATTTAGAAGTTGCCATTGCCGGACGCATCATGACGCGTCGCTTTTTAGGTAAACTTGCCTTCTTCACTTTGCAAGATGAGACAGGCACAATTCAGCTTTATCTTGAGAAAAAACACATTCAAGAAGGCATGGCAGATATTGATCCCGATGCCTTCAAGCACCTAGATAAACTTATAGATGCAGGCGATTTTATTGGAGTCAAAGGGACAATTAAACGAACTGAAAAGGGCGAATTATCTGTCTATGTCAAACAATATACGATCCTCTCAAAATCTCTTTTGCCGCTACCTGACAAGTGGCATGGGTTGACGGATGTTGCTAAACGTTACCGTCAGCGTTATGTTGACTTAATTGTTAACCCTGAAGTGCGGCAAACCTTCCGCCGTCGTGCTCTCATCACGGCTGGCATTCGGAGATACCTGGAACAACGTGATTTTATCGAAATTGAAACTCCTGTGCTGCAGGCGGAAGCAGGGGGTGCAGATGCACGTCCCTTCATTACCTACCACAACACTCTAGAAATGGAGTTGTATCTACGAATTGCGACGGAACTCCACCTGAAGCGATTAGTTGTTGGTGGTTTTGAAAAGGTGTTTGAACTTGGGCGGATTTTTCGAAATGAAGGAATTTCCACACGTCATAACCCAGAGTTCACTTCAGTGGAAGTTTACCAAGCTTACGCTGACTACAACGACATGATGGCGTTGACGGAAGGAATGATCACGACCATTGCTCAAGAGGTACTGGGTACGCTGCAAATCACTTACCAAGGTACGTCAGTTGATTTGACTCCTCCTTGGAGACGAGTCACAATGCACGACTTAGTTAAAGAATACACAGGGCTAGATTTCAACTCGTTCCAAACCTTAGAAGAAGCGCAAGCAGCAGCTAAAAACGCTGGTATTGAAGGTGTAGAAAATTGCACTTCAATCGGCAAACTGCTGAATGAAGCCTTCGAGCAAAAGGTGGAGGAAAACTTAATTCAGCCGACGTTTGTGATTGACTTTCCAGTAGAGATTTCGCCACTGGCAAAGCCACACCGTTCTAAACCTGGTATGGTAGAGCGCTTTGAACTGTTTGTGGTTGGTAGGGAAACAGCCAACAGTTTCTCGGAGTTGACTGATCCTACTGATCAGCGCCAACGTTTGGAAGCACAGGCTGCACGAAAAGCCGCTGGGGATTTGGAAGCACAAGGTGTGGACGAAGACTTTCTGACAGCCTTGGAATATGGAATGCCCCCCACAGGTGGTTTGGGTATTGGGATTGATAGGTTGGTGATGTTGTTGACTGATAGCGCCAGTATTCGGGATGCGATCGCATTCCCATTACTCAAACCTGAAAAATCTCAAGACACTGATCCTGAATAAAAATAACACCTTGCTGTAGAGACGTTGCATGCAACGTCTCTATTTGTCTTATTTTTCAAAGAGTCACTACAATTTTTCCAACAGCCTGATTAGCTTAAACTTAAAAAGTACTGCAATTTCATGACTTTATCATATATGATGTAGTTTTATAGTAAAAATAATCTTATAAAATAATCTCAAGAATCCTCCATCAAAAATCAACTTTTAGGAACAGTATCTTTTGCAGGCAAAAGAGATCAAGGATCAACTGAAGTCACTCATTAAGGAAGCCGAGGCGATAGACCCTAACTTAGCAAGAAGATT
>JAJPJF010000035.1 GCA_021324415.1 Nostocales cyanobacterium Centralia_MAG_434 | reverse complement strand
TAAACACTAGACCGTAAGCGGGTTTGGAGCTTTATTTTCTAACATTATGGGAAGAATCATGACTTTGGCCCGAAAGTCTTGTGTAGTAAGGATTCTATTTTTTTCTCTGGAGAAAGTGATGAAAGAGCGCTAAGAAAGCATTCTGTTAAATCCTTGCCATAGCTAAGGTCTATTCACCAACATTTTAAGTTTTGAGTGCTTTTTTATACTTTTATATCAGTACATCTATTCTCACAATTTCCTCACAGCTTTATTGAAGAAAATATTCTTATTAACATTCCAACGAAAAAAGCAACCGACTGTTTGTCACAATAAACAGTCGGGTTTTCTATTTGGGCATCACGTCGAAATTTTTCCTAAAAACAGACTCTTTAGTTTCAGATGAGTCTACCTTGAGTCGTGCATCAATAAAACAGATCGCGCCGCCCTTGGTTACTCGTCGCACGCCTAACGACCAGGCAACAACCAAAATACAATGACCCAACAGACCATTAACAATCTCAATCCCCAATTCACCCACGGGCGTAATGCAGTTTTCCAAAACAATGGAAGATGAATCAATCGATGAGCAGTAACGCTAAGAGGAACAGTGTCACGTAATGGCAACTCATAGGTCATATTGTGGTAAGTCAAATGATGGCAATGACGGGATTTAAGCCAAGGAAATAGTACACAATGGTAGGGGGTTAATGACTGACATTTTCTGCTTTTGGCGTACCACTGGGGTGACTTAATGTAGGTGAGATACTCATTAGAGTGCGTCACTTTGCCCATCCTCCAATTCCATCCCATACGCTGTTAAGGAGTGAGGGCGCATCTTCGTTAGTGGTTAAGCATTGACAGATAAGCAACATTAGGTGATATCCACCAATGCTGTTAAGGTTCTCTCCAACAGTTCTCATATCTTCCCTGGTTATCTGTCTTTCTGTTTTGTTCTGGGAGAAATAAAGATCAATCAGGTAATTTAATTCGTTGATTGAATTAATCAATAGCTCAGTTTCTACAACTAAAAGATGGTTTCTATTCCACTTTTTCTTGATAATCTCATGTGCTTGTAGTGCGACGAAATTGGAGGCGAAGGCTTCTATATTGCCACTCATGATTTTCTCCTTTGCTGTTACTTGAATTGTTCTGATAAATAATCAATAAAGTCTGAGACAACTTTTCTATCCTCACTGCGCTTAACCTCAAACACCGTCTCATAGGCTTGAGTCTTGTGAACTGTCCCATCTGCTTTTTTAGGGAGATCTGCCCAAAGTTGGACAAGACCCCCATACGAGAGTTTTTGAAACTTTTTAGGAAGCTTGGACATTTGGACAAACCCGTCCAAAACTTTATTTGGCAATACTTTCAAGATTGGACGGGCTTGGACATCACTGGACAAAGCGTCCAAACTGGCGTCCAAAACGTCCAAACCATTGTCCAAATTGTCCAACTCTTGCTCTGTATGGTTTTTGTCACTCAATTCCTGATAAGAATTCAATGAGGAATCTAACTTTTGTGGACAAGCTAAATTCTTGTCCCATTTGTAATAATTTGGCGATGGAAGTACACCGAAAAAGGAACTACCCTGTGAGGGACAATACAACCCCGTAAATTTTAATTCTGGATTAGACGGTAGTTCTTTCTGGATGAGTTCATATTGCTGATTTATCTTGTCTACTTGAAACTTACTCACCTTATATTTGGCGCAATTCTTGGCAGAGTTCCCAAATGCAATGTATGAGCAGTTGTCCAAGTCAGTCTTCATAATTCCAAAAGCGCCTGGCTGAAGATTCTGCCCTGCAATAAGAGACTTAACCTTCAAGGAGCGCCCTGTCTGCCAAATGAATAACAGTAGTTTCTTCGCCAATTCAGCCTTGTAATTCTCAATCTCAGTTCTCATGTACTGGTTGAAGTAGGCTAGGCGATCGCCTAAGAGTGTTTCCTCAAATCTCCCCAACACATCATCTAGATCCGCGTCGCTTACTTTCCTCCATCTGGTAAACACAAGGTTAATCTCATCAATGAAAAACAGCATAGGGTCAAATTCCGGAAATGGCTTATTGCTGAGGTAGGCTTGCTCATTAGAATGAATCCGGAATTGTATTTCTAGGGCAGCTTCCAATAAACCAAAGATTGAATTAGGAACACCTAGCCAATTGACAGCGGGGAAAATGTCTCGTGTCCCCTCGTCTATTTTGGGGATTGTCGTCCTCATTGTTGGTGCTCCTCCCAAGTCCTGCACCATACCGCCAATAATGTTACTAATTGCTGTCGTTTTACCCTGTCCAGTGCTACCCCATAATCCAACATGGTATGAATCCCTAACAAACTGAATGAGTCTGTCAGCTGGTTGCAAGAAATCCTTAACGCTCTTAACAGCCTTCTCCCTACGCAACATGACTATGTGAGCTACAACTAATCTAGATTCATAGTCATAGGTGAACTTGATTGGTTCTATGCAGTGCGTCAACTGTGCTAGATTTTCCCCTTCCTCATTGAGTGCTTTAACATCAACAGTTTGGGCAGCATTCAACCGATCTGTAAAAAAGAATAAATCAGCTTCGTACTTATCACCCGTGTAATGTGACCTATCAAGGTGAATCCCTTTTTCCTTACACCAAACAATAATTGTGTTACCTGCTTTCGTCGCTTGGTTTGGTGCAATCTTCCAGATAATCGGCTCTTTGAGTTTGGCTATTTCCTGGTTAAGTTGAGAGATTTTCAAGTGTTCTCGGTCCAACTGATTCAACAAATCGGCAAGTTGTTCTCTCATTTCCTCCAGTGAGTTCGCGTTTTCGTCGATCTTGCCGTGCAAGCCGTGCAACTGATTTTTCGCGTAATTGCTGTACTCATCTAACAGTGATTTAGCTTTGGAGATTGGGGTAAATTTCTTGCTGTAGTCAGATAAAGTCATGTAGGCATCATCTAATGCCCGTCGTTCGTCAATATTTAAAATGTTGCGGTACTTGACTCGCAAGGATGCTATTTCATCGGTAATTTGGGAGTAGATGGCGATCGCCTGATTGAACACATTCTCACCTGATAGCTCGTTCAATTCCTCAAGCATGCCAGAGTGATGGTCATAGCTTCCTTGTAACGATGTCTGAAATTTTCGTAACTGAATTTCAATGTTTTGATAAGGCTTGCTGCCATCTTCATTCGTAGCACTCAGTTTGCTAATTACCGAGTCATTCAGATTGTTGTATGCACGGTAAATTCTTTCACTTAAATCCTTAAGCAGGATACCCTTGAACGATGTAATAACCTCACTAAAGCGGGTATCATCCTGTTGCAACTTAAAGTCTAATTCCTCCATTTTGACTTTGTGGTCTTGCTGGATTTGGTAAACTTTCTGTTGCAAAATTCCCAGTGCAGCATTTTTATTTTCCAGTTCCTGAGATAATTTTTCCTTGTCTGCTTTCGCCTCATCCAAGGCTATTGACTGTTGGTTGTATTTGGTCTTAATTCCGGAACTGTTGTTTGTCAATTCCGCAATTTTTTCGTTCAAAATTCCGGAAATTGATTTTAATTGCTCGTTAGCTATGGTTTCATGCCACTTACTAGCAAGGTGATTCGTTGCGGCTATTGTTCCGGCTACTAGTGCAATATTAAGAGCAAAAGGTTTAAGGCTAGGTTCGGATTTAGCATAGCTGGCTATTCCACCCACACACAGCAATGTTGCTGCAATGGTAAGGACTTTTGAGGAGTCGAGCCTAATACTACTATTCATACTACTGCCTCTAATAACTTAGCTTCTAGCTCTTGTCGCTTAACGTCGTTGTCACGGATAGCGCCTTCTACTTCCAGGCGTAGATTTTCATTCTTGGCTTGCTGACGGTCAAATTTTAATACCCACTCCTGCCTTATACCCTCGGTGAGGGCAACGGTCCCCTCAGTTGCAACTTGTTGCTGAATCAGCAATTCTTCTGACTGCTCAAGCTTGGATTGCTCTGTCTGGAATCGGACGTTAGCATTTTCATGTTTAACCACCTTGGTGGCAACTTCAACGCCTGCAGTCGCAAAATCAACCATGTCGCCTACTAATCGTCTTTGCTCTATGGCAAGCGCAACAACCTTACGACCTTGCTTAACTTTCTCATGCCTTACCTCTATTGAATTGTTCTGCCGTTGAATCCTTAACTTTGTTGCGTTCGCCTCAGATGATGTCATCTCAGGGGCACTGCTATCGGCTGCATAGGGGTCAGTTCCTAACAATTCTGTTAGCTCAATGTCTTG
>JAJPJF010000116.1 GCA_021324415.1 Nostocales cyanobacterium Centralia_MAG_434 | reverse complement strand
GTTCAATCGCTGCGCAACTCACTCAAGTTCCACTTACAAGAAGCTGCAAACTTAGAGGTTGGTTCTAAAGAGAATAGCCCCTTTGCCAAAACTGTTCGTACATGTCGGCAACTTTTAAAAGTTGAACCTGCCTTGTGGTTGTTTGTTGAAGTTGAGGGTGTTGAACCAACCAATAATGCTGCTGAGAGAGCTTTACGTCCTGCTGTGATCTGGTGAGCCAGCGCTGCAGGAGGGTTTCCCTCCGTAGGCGACTGGTGAACCCGAAAGGCGACGTACGAGTTTTGGCTCCCAAACTGCTGCTGGTAGTACTTTTGTGTCCCGGATGTTAACTGTTGTCACTTCTGTCCAGTTACAACGTCGGAATGTATTGGAGTTTATGACATTAGCTGTGCGTGCCCGACGTCACGGTACACCTACTCCCTCTTTACTCCCTCAAACCAAAATTCATAACGACCAAGTCATAAATGCTGCTTAATTTTATGGGCTGATATCCGTTGATTTACCTGACTTGAATAAAGCTGGAGTCTCGTTGATGAATGGTCGCCATTTCTCTATTTGTTGGAATTCGTTGTTGTTATGCCCTTTCAAACCCTGTGAACGGTTACAAAAAAAGGTTTCATTCTTAATCACCAAAATCGCACAAGAGCCAATTTAATTTGATACTCGACAGTAGCTCTTTTCCGCTCTGTGACTATTTCCCAAGCATTTACTCCTGCTTTAGAAGTTTCTCGTAAGACCGTTTGCTAATTCCTTTTTTTGCTACCTGAATCCTTACAGTTTGACTGAAAATACAATCGATACAACTCACAACTTGGTATTGCTTGATTGCTATCTAAGTATTTAATTAACCCCATATTGTTTAACTTGTAAGCTATCTCGGGTTCCAACAGCACAGGTTGTTGAGAATTCATCATAGATTGAGTGGCAATTGCCAATTCCGGTTGTTCTTGTAACGTTGCCCAATGACGCTGCAAGTGATGAGAATAGATACCGTTAGCAGTGGGAGCAGTTTGCAGCAATTGAGCCAAAGTCATCTTTCCACAACTCAGATGATAAAGCGCTATATTCACCAATGCGGGATGTCCTCCCACCATGGTCATCAACAGCTTAGCTTCCTCACTATCTGTCCAGTCAAATCCATAACGTTGAGCCAACTGCTTGATCTGGTCTAAACTGAAGCTATTTAATTGAATCGGCAGCCCTATATTGAAAGGAGACTGATGAAATTGAAGAGAAGCATAACTTTCAGTGCTGTAAACGACAATTAAGCGTAACTTTTGCCAGAGGGCCGATCTTTTGGTTTCTTCGTACCATAAACGTAACAACAGAAAGAAATCTTTTGCCACTAGTGGATGGTCAAAAATTTGGTCTACCTCATCAAAAGCTATGACCAATGGAGAATTAATTTGCTCTAGTAAATAGTTTTGGAAGTAATGAGTACAACTCACTTTGCTACCAATATCTTCATCCCAATATTCATCTAGTTTTGGTTCAAGTTGGAGTTGACGAGTGACGTTCGCACATAGCCAACGTAAAAATCGATTCACATTATCTAGAATTATTTGATCGATCTGCGTCAAGTCCAGATTAACTGTGCAGTATCCTTGGTAATTGGCATAGTTGAGAATTCTCCGCAGTAGTGAGGTTTTGCCCATTTCTTTAGGAGCTTTGATGCGCACTAAAGCTCCTGGTTGTTCAATCTCTTTATAAACTTGTGCCTCAATCGCAGACTGCTCAATGTAAAAAGGGGAGTCCAGAGGGAGTGAACCACTAGGGAAGCAAGGAGATATTTCCTCGTTGATTTTAGGAGACAAGGAAGGGAAAGATTTTTTTTGCAGTTTCTTCTCTGGTGCTAATGAATTTGTCGCGTAGGACTCCAGCAGTGCTCGACAGTTTTTTTTGGTAACCCGTCTACCGATGAAAACAGAAAGTCGTCGGCATAACTCTGGAGCAACCACATTCGTCAAATAACCAGCGCTGTAGCCCCCTTCTTGAGCAATTTGGTTGTAGGTCTGACATTGCCAGATGCCCCGCAGAAGCAGTATTTCTGTGTAATTGAGAGGACGCTCTTGAGTCTCAAGCAGCTTGTGATTTAAAATTTTGAGAAGTGCATCAAGGTTGGTGAACTCCAAGGAGCACCTATTGTTACTTCTGTCATTGTCTATCATTGCTCCTGATATCGTTATGGCACTACATTGTCACTATCAAGATGATATACTGACGCTTTGTATTGTTACAAATGCTATGACAAAAAAAAATATATCTTTAGACGTAGTTTTGATCCATATTAAATATGTCTAAAACTACTTTCAGATACAGAATAAGATTATCTACTAGTGCTGGTATCTACTTTAAAACTGCTAGACCAAGGTGCGTTTAACACAAAATTGGGAGCAACACTCAGACTTATGGTTGAAAACTTGAGAATAATGATTCATTAATCGCTAAAACTAGGTTTAATACCTTATTAAACCTAAATTTTGGTCTTTCCAAGTACAAAAACTTGGTTTGTCAGCGTTATAGTCTAACCCTCACTTAATCAATATTTTTTTCAAATCTGTTAAAAGAGGTTTAACTTATTTATAGGTTTTATATGAGTTTTATATGAGTTTTATATGAGTTTTTTATCACATTCCATAAAAAATGTGACAAGAGCAGGCAACATATCAAATTAATTATGAGATTTATGTATTTACTAATTAGTAGATAACAGCTACTATTCTTAACAGAAAAAGAAAACATTTACGGTTCTTCAGTACCTTTCATACTAAATTATTAGTTAATCATCAAAACTTGCCTTCAAAATCAAGGTCAAAACAGTAAATCACTGCCAAAGCTCTAAAATGTGAGTAAACAATTTTCTTTTTATTACATAGCAATGGTTTCGAGGTATTTGGAAGACAATTCAGCATAACATGTAATGAAGAGCGACATTTACAAATGCCTCATGCAAACTTAAATTAATGCCCCATAATTTAATGGACTTAATATTGGTATAATTGATTGCTTTTGGAGTTTTGTTTTACTCGATGTAAATCACATATAATCAAATTTCCTACTTTCACCTTTATAGCCATTTATACTCCCTTAATAGGAGGTGTTTAGATTGGAAAACACAGGGTATTTTACATAATTTTTAACTCTAAAACTATCCTACACCTCCAGTAATGCAAATATCAGAAAGCAGATATGTATGTTTTTTGGATGAAATCTTTTAAAGTGAAGAAACACATGTGGCAGGTATAGTCTTTTAGCCGGACATGGAGTAACTGCGCTGAGAAACCTGCATCATCATTACTTTATCTCAAACTGTGCTTGGGTCTACGCATTCTGTACATCAGTTCACATTCCATGCACATAGTCAAATTTCTGTCAATCATAAGATACGAGATTTGTGATTGCAAAGTTCAGCCGTTACAAATGCAAAAGTAGCTATTTTTTAGTACTGCTACTGTAGTGTACACATAAGGGAAAATGTCTATATCTATCAATTCTAAACGGGAAATCATCAATAAGAAAGGTCATGCCTTAGTCATTGGCGGCAGTATGACTGGACTCTTGGCAGCGCGAGTGTTGGTTAACTATTTTGACAAAGTGACAATAGTGGAGCGCGATCACTTCCCAGAGCAACCACAACCGCGTCAGGGAGTTCCCCAAGCTAACCATATTCATGTGTTGCTAGTTCAAGGTCTGCGAATTCTAGAGCAGCTGTTTCCGGGGATCAAAGAGGAATTGATCGCGGCTGGTGCATCTCCTATAGATTGGATTGAAGACTGGTCAATGCTTGGCAGTTCGGGTTGGGCTCCCCGCTTTCCCTCAGGCTTAAATAGCCTCACTTGTAGCCGTTACCTCATTGATTGGGGTATCCGTCGTCATCTGAGCGCTTACGCTAACCTAGCAGTTCTGGAAAATTGTCAGGTGACAGGGTTGTTAACTAATAGTAATGATACTCAAGTAATAGGAGTACAGTTGCGCTATAGCCTAGAACAAACAACTACAATAGAAAATTTAGCTACTACTCTAGTCGTAGATGCTTCCGGTCGTGGTTCCTTGATTCCCAAATGGTTGAGAAACTTGGGCTACAAACCACCGCAAGAAACTGTCATCAACTCTTTCTTGGGATATGCCACTCGTTGGTACGAATGTCCAGAAGGTTTTCAGCCAAATTGGAAAGGATTGTCAGTAGTAGCACAACCACCAAATCATCGACGTGCTGGCTACCTATATCCCATAGAGGGTAACCGTTGGTTAGTGACCTTACAGGGTATAGGTCGAGACTATCCGCCAAATGATGAAGCTAGCTTTCTTGCTTTTGCTAGTAGTTTGCGGAGTTCTGCACTCTATGAAGCAATCAAGGATGCCAAACCAATCACTCCCATTTATAGCTACCGAGGTACAGAAAATCGCTTGCGTCACTATGAAAAACTATCTAAACTACCAGAGGGTTTGGTGACACTGGGAGATGCAGTGTGTGCCTTCAATCCTATCTATGGTCAGGGCATGACGGTTGCTGCAAATGGTGCTTTAACTCTGAACGAATGTCTGCATCAGCAATTGAAAGGTAACAGAGGTAGTCTCAAAGGTTTAGAAAAGCTTTTTCAGCGGCGGCTGGCACAAGTTAACGCTACTCCTTGGCTAATGGCAACCGGAGGAGATTTGCGCTGGTCAACGACTGAAGGTGGGCAAGTGAATAAAATCACTCGGCTCAAGCAACAGTACTTAGATAAAGTACTGCAACTAGGGGTAGACCATCCTGAGATCTACCAAGTGTTTGGGGAAGTGGCCCATATGCTCAAGTCTCCAAATGCACTTTTGAGACCCCATATTCTATCGCAAGTTATTTTACAAGTGATTGGTGAGTTTTTGAGCGATCATTCTTTACAAGAACATAGTGCGCAATGACAGCAATATAGTGGTATAAACATCAACTTATTACTCTTTGAAGGAGAGAAACCTGATGAAACTTCCTGATAGTCCCCGCCTGTCACGTTGGCAAGAATCAATTCGTCTGATTTTGAACCCTACAGCATTCTTTGATACGTTGCAAGAGTACTATGGTGACGCTTTCATACTTGGTAACAGAAAATTTCCCGTCGTTTATTTAAGTCACCCTCAAGCGATTAAAGAGCTTCTGACCGCTAACCCAAATTTATTTGCTGCTCCCATCCTTTCATCTATAGGGATTTTTGGGACGCAGTCAGTAATCTTGACAGAAGGCAAAAGGCATCAATACCAGCGTCGCCTCCTTATGCCTCCCTTTCATGGAGAACGCCTGCGGGCTTATAGCCAGCTCATTTGTGATATCACTCAGCAAGTGACGGCGAGCTGGACGGTTGGTCAAAGCTTCCGAATCAATTCAGTGATGAAAGAGATTACCATACGTGTAATACTGCAAGCCGTTTTTGGACTGCATCAAGGGCAGCGTTACAAACAATTTTCTCATTTGCTCAGGTCATTCCTAGATGCAATAGACACTCGCACTCACGTCTGCTTGCTTTTGTTTCCTACTCTTCGACGAAAGATAGGTTCTTGGAATCTGTGGGGAGAACATGTGCGTCAAGGCGAGCAAATCGATCAATTTATTTACGACGAAATCCAACAGCTACGGCAGTCAATCGATGATGAGCGTACTGATATCCTCACCCTATTACTAATGGCTCGGGATGAAAACGGTCAGGCTTTGACTGATGCCGAGATACGGGATCAACTGATGACCTTACTGTTTGCAGGTTATAAAGATCCTGCTAATACATTGACGTGGACTCTGTTTTGGACTCACTATTATCCAGAGATCAAGAGTAAGCTCGAAAGTGAGATTGCCACCATCCAAGCCGATGCTGATTTAAGCGTAATCACCCGACTTCCCTATTTAAATGCAGTCTGTCAAGAGACACTGCGGCTCAATCCAGTTGGTTTGGGCACTCTTCCTCGCAGACTGAAAGCACCATTGCAAATCATGGATTACCAGTTCGATCCAGGTACAACATTGATAGGCTGCTTTTATCTAACTCATCAACGGGAAGATTTGTATCCACAGCCAAAGCTGTTTAAGCCAGAACGCTTTTTAGATCGGCAATTTTCCCCCTATGAGTATTTTCCATTTGGAGGTGGTGATCGCACCTGTATAGGTATGGCTTTTACAATGTTGGAAATGAAGTTAATTCTGGCTACTATTTTGTCTCACTGGCAAGTAGATTTGGCAGAGCAACACCCAGTGAAACCTGTAGCCCGTAGCCTTACCCTAGCACCACCTCCAGATTTGCAAATGGTTGTAAAGGGTCAACGTCAATCTCAGAAGCAGTCAC
>JAJPJF010000210.1 GCA_021324415.1 Nostocales cyanobacterium Centralia_MAG_434 | reverse complement strand
TGGCTTTTATATTCCTTCATTCGCAGTCAACCTCTATTCAGCACTTTCAGGTATATAATCTGTCTGAAGAAATATCACCTAATGGTGCTCAAAGTCAACACCCTACCTTATTGGTGTATCAAGCAAACTGCTGGTATCACCAGATGAATAACAGAACTGCTTAATAGCATGATTGTTGGTCCTTAAATCTCGTGATGTTTTTTGCTGGTTAGGCTTATCCGTAGCGTGTGTCTCTTTTGGCGTCTGCATATATTCTACTCATCATTTATACTTTCGACTATATCTTTTACACTGATTTCTCAAAAATATCCCTATAAGTATTTTTACTCAGTCGTCATCTGCTATGATTTTGTACTTAGATTGCTATGTATTCACATTTTGCAATTTTTAAGTATTGCTCTTTAGACAGTATGTATCCACTTTTTTAGATTTTTAAGTATAGCTCTTTAGACGCTATGTTTCTTCATAAAGCATTTTCTCCGTATATATTCACAGGCGATCGCACCAACCTTGCTACACCAAAAACCTCAGTAGGGTGCTAACTCCAAGTACGATTTTTCGGGCCTTTCAGAAGTCACACTTCGAGCTTAATTTGAGTTTCTATATCATGTCACTATTTCAAAAGTCAATAGATAGTTGAGAATAGCGTCAATAATTTGAAAAACTCGTGGCACCCAAATCGTTATACTACTCTTTCCATACCTCATAGATTTTCGGTGCCACGAATTTCTTGACAAAATAACAATAGTATGCATTCAAATTTGGGTTAAGCAGCTTAATTTTTAACGTGCGTGGGGTTAATAGCATAATAAAAAACACTTAGCCACCCTAACAGGCTAAGTGCTTTATTGATGATGTTTTCTTTACACCAAAACATTTTAATAGGTATTTATTCTTAATGCAATTACTGCCAGCTAATTACATCACTAACATTAGTGTTCTTGTGACGCTTGTTATGGTATTGGCCTAGTCCATACTTTTGATTGTGGTCATCAATTGAGATTTGGTGTCGTTCCATCCAGTCTTTGACTACTAAGCCATTACACCCGGTTAAATCCCTGAGAGTGACATTGCCGATAAACCATCGCTCATCGTTGTTAGTAGCTACGTTTGAGTTGTAGTCGCATACCGCTTGAAACGCCCTAAACAATTTTTCATCCACTGCGCCCTTAGCTTTTGATGCCTTCAATTCTTCGGCAGTGGCTAACGTCCAGTCTCTCTCTTGCCTTTCTGGCTTGGCAGCTATCGGCTTAAATGCTGTTGATTTTACTGGCTGTTGCACTTCTACCACTGGAACTGGTACTGGTTGAGGCTCTGGCTTTGACAATGCCTTATTGAGTGCATCTGCTACTAATCGCTGAATCATTGCCTCTAAATCTTGTTCTTGCGGTTGCTGTGGCTCTGGTTGTGACTCCACCTCTGGCTCTAGCTGTAATTCCTCTTGCTTGATAACTTGTATTTGAGTTTCTACATCTTCTATTAACAGAGTTAACTCTTCTCTCAATTGGTTATTCTGTGTAATCAGATTTTGAATCTCAGTATCTTTCTCTACAAGCTGTCTCTCCAGTGATTCAACTTGACTAATCCTACTGAGCAAATACCTTACAGTTTCCGCATGACTAATCAAATCCCATTTATCTTGTAGCTGTTTAATATCCTCATAATCAGCAGTGTATATTGTCATGGATTTAGTTTTTTGTTTCTCTGGCGTTGCTGGCGCTTCCACAAAGGGTACTGTCGTATCACAGTAGTAGTCGCTATAGCCTAGCGTCGTTGTCAAGTGCCGAAGCTGGCTATCACTGGGCTTTTCATTATCAACAAAGTGCCCAACTGCGCGAGAAGCCCAGAGTAGGCCATCTATAGATTTAGGACAATCCCGCTCTGTAATGAGCCTTACATAAACTGCTCTAAGAGTTTTATTATCAAGCTCTTTCTCATTAAATCTAGTTGGTAGGAATGAGCCAAAATCCCGCCTTACAATTCGCCTTAAAGAATTTCCCCTACGTGATTCTATAGCGTCGTTGATTTCCTCTGGAGACGTGCCTTTCTTGGTTTCAGTCTTCACAAAGCTGAGTAACTCTCTTGCCTCTGGCATTTTACGAAAACGAGCAAAGGACTCTAGAAAAAACTGGGCCGGAACGAGTAACCCAATCCGGTACTCCGCTCGCTCCTCCTCTGGCATATCATAGTCACGCTTTTTAGCCTGTCCTTTAAAATTTACAAAGTAACTGTGTTTGAGGTATTCGGGCAATTCTTTAGTGATGGTGAAGCTACCTCTAACCAGAATTTCAACCGGGCGTCTACCGCTAGCAGCGATTAAACCGACTGCCAATTCGTGAGGGTCGTTACTTTGTAGCAGCTTAAGAGTGATTTCAAGATATTGTCTGACATCAACCTTGCGGCGATTCTCTAGACGGTCTAGGACAATGGTTTTAGCGTTGATTTCCTTCCATTGCTCTTTTGATAAGCCAAGAAACTTGTGGTGTAGGTGTCGCTTCCAGAGCGTTCCATCCTCTTTTGTGTAGATGTAGGCATTCTCGCCTTCTATCAATTCCTCGTTAGGAATTTGGTTAATAAGCTTGTTGTATGGGGTTAGTTTGTTGGCTCGTGTCTTATCCGCGTATTCACGATTGCCAAACAAGCTATCAGCTAATTCTTGGCATACTTGCTGGATTTCCTCTGGATTTCTTAAAGGCTTGATGCGGTTAATATATTCTTGTGGAGTCATTTTCCTGTGGCTCTCGCTCAACTGTTTACATATTAATAGAACTAGTTCAACCTTGTCAACGAACTAGTTCTATATTTTTGCTGAGGTAGAACCATTTACTCTTTATTTTCTCTTCTAGCTGCTTTCTCAGCTTTGATTTTGCTAAGAGTCTTAAGTGCCTCTGCTTTATCTTCCTTGCGTACCTTAAAGAATTTAGGCGGTTTATCGGTAGGAGGAGCGACTAAGGAATCAAAACCAAAGACATCTCGACCGGGCAGAAACCTTGCTTTAATCTCCACAAAGGAAGCATGACCCTGTTGCTCCTTTGGAGCTTTGGGGTTGAATCTAAAGGGCCTTACGGGGGCATCTCTCCATAGCAAGGGCACATGAGACGCTTTCATAAACATCATTCTAGATAGTGATGAGGTATCCTCTCGCTTGATGTATTCTAAGCGGTCAGGACTAAAATTTCTCAGCACGGTAATACAGGGTGTTTGGCAGACTGGAATAAACTGCCATAAACCACAGAGCTTGAATTGAAAATCTTCTAGCTCTTTTGCGACACCCTCATCCAAGCGACCTTTATCAAAACCAATGACTTGAAAGCTGACTCTATGCAGCTGCTCTTTTTTGGGGTAGTGCATTATCCGGGGGTAAACGATTAACCGCTGGTTATGCTCCCCAGTGTTTGCCATCTCCTTAAGCAACCCCTCATAGGCTTTACGCTTATTCTTATTGGGAACGTAGTACAGGGGATACTCTCTATTGCCCAGAGTAATTAAGGTTTTGCCATACTCATTAAATCTGATCGTACCCGAGATAACCCCAACAGCTTGAAACAGTGATGTTGATTGCTGTATTTCTTGCTCTGCCTCTTCTTTTTCTTCCTGGGCTTCCCCTGGTTTATGGACTTCCTGAGACTCTACAGCAGGCTTAATAATGTTGGGTAACTTCTTTATGGGCTTTGACCGTTCTACAGGCTTTGGGGCCTCCTGTGGCTCAGCTATAGGCTCTACTTTGGCTACAGGTTCTGTAGTTGGTTCTTCCTGTGCTTTTGGTCCCTCTATTGGCTTTGGTTTAACAAATAGTAAAGTCTGTTTCTGTGGCTCTGGCCTTGTTGGCTCTGGTTTTTGAAGTTGCCCCTTCTTTGGTCTGCCCATGATAGTTTTTATACTGATTGTAGACAAAACTTG
>JAJPJF010000079.1 GCA_021324415.1 Nostocales cyanobacterium Centralia_MAG_434 | reverse complement strand
GGTTCTAGACGTACTGATTGCTTAACTTGGTCATAAAATGCTAAGAAGTCTGTACCATGAGCTTCTAGTCCTACTGCATCAATGACCGCATCAGGACCGCGACCACCCGTCATTTCTTTGAGTGCATCGCCGACATTGACTTCCTCGTAGTTGAGGACTTCGGCTTTGCCTTGTTCTTTCGCCATTTGCAGGCGTTCGGGTATGCGGTCAATGGCAATCACACGTTCTGCACCAAGCATATAAGCACTTCTGATAGAGAATTGTCCCACTGGTCCGCAACCCCAGACGGCAACGATATCACCAGGTTTGATATCGCAGTTTTCTGCTGCCATATAACCAGTTGGGAAAACATCTGTCAAAAACAGCACTTGTTCGTCTGTTAACCCATCAGGAATTTTGAATAATCCTACATCTGCAAATGGAACTCTAGCATACTCTGCTTGACCACCTGCGTAACCTCCAAAGATGTGAGAGTAACCAAATAGACCAGATGGTGAATGACCCATAATCTTTTCAGCTAACCAACCATTAGGATTGGAGTTGTCACAAAGTGACCATAAATCACGTTGGCAGAAAAAGCAGTTACCGCATGCTATTGTGAACGGAACAACGACGCGATCGCCCACTTTCACATTTTGAACGCCGCTGCCAAGTTCGACGACTTCTCCCATAAATTCATGACCGAGAATATCACCCTTCTCCATCGTGGGGATATAGCCATCATATAGATGCAAATCTGAACCGCAAATTGCTGTTGAGGTAATTTTGACAATGGCATCACGTGGATTGATAATTTTTGGGTCTGGGACTGTATCAACTTGAACATGATTAGCGCCATGCCAGCAAACTGCTTTCATAGTATTTGGTTCTTTATTTAACAGATAGAGGGTAGGAGTTAGGAGTTAGGAGTTAGGAATTGAATATTCTTAACTCCTAATACTAGTTATCTCAAGTTAGCGATTTATGCGATCGTCGTTATTCCCTCTGAAAAAATCTTTTGTAGATTGGGGTACTGGTTCATCAAGGTTTAGCTTTTCCTTGACATTTTCAGATGTTTCTCGCAGATTTTGTTGAGCTTTTTCAAGTATATTACCAGTTTCTCCCTTATCTGCACTATCAGGTCTGGCTTTGTAATAAATACCCTCTGGTGTTTTCACAGTTTCACCGGAAGTGGGTCTTCTGCGGCCATATTCAGCAGATGTTTCTTTTCGGTCGTATTTACTTTGTTCAAAGAAACCTTTGTCGTTGTTTACCTTCTCTCTGTTGTCAGGCGTTCCTTTATAGTAGATACCTTCTGGAGATTTTACAGTATCGGCCTGTGCTTGAAGGGTATTACTAGAAGTAAAAGACTGGATGGTAAAAACAGTCAATGCTACTAAAAAAACTGTCAGGATTTGGCGCAGACTTATGCTCTTGATCCATGAAATAATTTTGTTCATACGATCCTCCGATTCTGTTGTTAAATTGAACGCTTATGGTTTCAGCAAAACTTTGACACAGTTGTCTTTTTTATGTTTTGAGATTTCAAAACCTTTCTTAGTTTCTTCTAGAGGTAAGTGATGAGTGAAAACTCGAGATGGATCAATATCACCTTCTAAAACATAATCAAGCAATCTAGGTATATACTTCTGACCATGCATTTGACCCATTCTAAAAGTTAAGGCTTTGTTCATGGCTGCGCCCATTGGGATTTTATCTACAAAGCCACCATAGACGCCCATAATTGATATAGTTCCACCCTTACGACAAGCAACTATCATTTGCCGCAACACATAAGGGCGATCCGTTTCTAGCCTTACTGCTTGCTTTGCTTCGTCGTAGAAGCCTTCCACACCCAAGCCATGAGCCTCTAGTCCAACTGCATCAATACAAGCATCAGGACCACGTCCACCTGTCATTTCCTTGAGTGCTTCACCAGCATCAACTTCTTCATAGTTGATAATTTCTGCATGACCAAAATCTTTAGCCATTTGAAGACGTTCGGGAACTCGATCAATAGCAATAACGCGTTCAGCACCTAACATGTAAGCACTACGCATAGCGAATAGACCAACTGGACCACAACCCCAAACAGCAACTATGTCATCAGGCTGAATATTGCACATTTCTGCTCCCATATAACCAGTGGGGAAGGCGTCAGAAATGGGCAATATTTTTTCGTCAGGGATTCCTGTCGGAACTTTGACCGCACCAAAATCTGCAAATGGTACACGTACGTATTCTGCAAAAGCTCCAGCATACCCACCGAAGGCGTGGGAGTAGCCGAAAATGCCTGCAGTTCCAAAGCCGTACAATTTATCTTGTATCCATGCATTGGGATTAGTGTTGTCGCACAACGACCACATCTGTTGTTTGCAGTAATTGCATTGACCACAGCCAATGATGGATGAGACAACAACGCGATCGCCCTTCTTTAATAATTTGACTTCGCTACCAATTTCGACGATTTCTCCCATAAATTCGTGACCAATAATGTCACCCTTTTGCATCGTCGGAATGTAGCCATCGTAGATATGCAAATCAGAACCACAGATGGTTGCAGAGGTCACTTTGAGAATTGCATCACGTGGATTAAGAATGGTTGGGTCAGGAACTGCCTCTACCCGCACATCGCTAGTACCGTACCAGCAGACTGCTTTCATACTTATTGCTGTTAGTTTTCAATTATTACTCTTTTAACTATTGCCACTATCCATGACCCTTTGGTTGTCCTTGAGTTGTTGCAATTTCCCCTGCTTCCATGAACATTTTGAAACGACGTAAATCATCACCAATTTGTTGTTCTGGTTCTTCACCAAAAATCTTGGCAAAAACAGCGGCCAATGCTCCACCAGGCGGATTGTATTCTAGAACAACCTTTACCTCAGTTCCGCGGTTACCTGGTGCTTTTTTGAAGCGGACAAAGCCGGAGTTATCAATATCTGCTTGTTCTACTGAGGCCCACGAAATCAATTCGTTTTCTCTGTCCTCGATAATGGTTGCATCCCATTCAACACTGCCACCCAAAGGTGCAGATGCAATCCAGTGAGAACGTTTGTCATCGTAAACCCGGACAGATTTGAGATGCTTCATAAATCTGGGCAAATTTTCAAAGTTACGCCAAAAGCGGTAAAGCTCATCTGCTGGTTTATTAATAGTGACTGTCTTTTCAACTTTGATAACTTGCTGAATGCCAATTGCTTCCTGTGCCTGCTTGATTGTGCTCTGTTTTGTTGCACCCTGATAAATCAAACCGCCACCTGCAAGGGACATTAAAACTCCTCGGAGGGAACGTTGCTGTAAACCCATTAACACTAGTGCACTGCCACCAACTATAGAAGCCCAACGCTCCATGTCATTTGCTTCATTCTGTGTTAGGTCTTTTTTATTTCCTGAGATTTCTTCCACTTCTTTATCTCCAGAAGTTAATAAGTAACCATCTTGAGCTCTTGAATGATTGGTGCTACAAAACCAACATCTAGACTGCAGTTCCTGTAGTTGGTGTGGCAGGTTTCCCACGATCTCCTATCCGTCTCCGATAGAGTTCTACTAGGCGCTGTTCAAACTGCAATAAATCTTTGTAAATCTGTGTGAAAATGGCGGTCGTAATTGGGTCTGTATATGCCGTTATTAATTTACTAATATCACCGATCCCAGTCTGCAAATCACCTAAGGCAGAACGTAATTGGATGTCGTCATTGCCTGTAAAAGCTGTTTTCAGCTTCGCATATTGATTAGCAATATTCGCACTCAGTGAAGGCTTCTCTCCTAGTTCATTAAGACGTGCTTCTAAGACTTGGATATGACGTTTTTTATTAGCAATCATCTCCTCAAAGAGCGATCGCGCTTCCTGATCAGATTCTTTTTGAGCATACTGTTCCAATGCTTCTTGTGAATATCGCTCACCAGCCAAGGCTGTATTCAAACCTTTGACAATCTCATCTTTTGATGAACCACCCCAAGCATCAGCTAGTTTCCACCATTCTGCTTTTGTGTCTTTGACGTCTGGTAAAGCGGCATCCTTACCACTGTAGCCAAGATAACCCAAAATAGCTGTCGTGAAAATTGGCAAATCTCCTGGTTGACGAGATGTAATCAAATTCCCGTCAATAGCCAGTGGCGCATCTAGATAATTCGCGCCAGCATTAATCATATCCTTGCGAATTGCTGTAAAGCCTGTGGCTTGTTTACCTTTGAGCAAGTCACCTTCAATCAAAACCTGTGGTCCATGGCACACTGCAGCTACTAATTTTCCCTGCTGCATGGCTTCTTGTACAAAGCTTACTGTGATTGGGTTCTGCCGCATTTTATCGGGAGCAGCACCACCAGGAATAACCACTGCATCAAACTCAGAAGCAATGGCTTCAGCTGTCGTACCATCTGCTTTCCGCGAAAGTTTGCCATGTTTACCCTTATAATCCTCGTCTGTGCGAGCACCAAGGACAACGACTTCTATCCCTGCTTGTTTTAGTCCGTTGTAAGGTACTTGAAACTCTGAATCCTCTACATCGTTTTCAATGAGAATAGCAACCTTTTTTTTACCAGAATTGCCAGAGTCATGAGTATTGCTAGCCATAATTTCTTGTCTTCTTAGTTTTTTGTGGTTTAAAATTCAATCTTTAGCTCAATCTTTGTCGTTTTTTAAATCCAAAAAATCACTGATTACTTACTCTTTTAGGTGGTAGGTTTCCAAACAATTCAGCATAATCCTTCGAGAGATTCACTTGTAAATCAGCCAATTCACCAACGCTAATAGCATCTTGGAGTACGGTAAATACTGCACGGACATGCATAAATGCAGCAGTTGGCTCTACTCCCTCTTTTTGACTCACACGTGTAATAAACTCTTCCATACTAAAATGCTGACCATTTTCACCCTCTCGACCGTGCAAATATTCGCCTAATTCTTTGGGTAACTGTGCAGCTATATCTTTTGCTTCATCACCAACGATACGTTCTCTAATTGTTTCTAAAGTCGCACGAGTGGCTCGTTCCGCTTCTTCTGGAGAATCTAGTTGAGATACACTTTGAACGTGTTTGATGAACTCATCATATTTCATGTTAACCTCCAAATTTTAAGGTCGATAGTGATTTTTTCTACATACTGATTCACACATAATAGATGTTTTTAGATTTTTTAAATCAAGTAATGATTACTTTCTTTGTTATACCAATTTTTTGTGAAGCTGCATAGAAATTTACAGCGGGGTAAGGCTTTCGGCTTTCTCATTCTATGCAACTTCATACAGATTGGGTATTAGCTCTAGAATAAATATTGATCAAACTTGATAAAATCTACAAAATGACAATAACTGACTAATATATTAATTATTAGCTATGATCATTCTTAAGAATACAAACATTGCTTGATTTATAGGCTATAAAGGCATGCTATCTTGTGACTGTATCGTGCTTCTTCATTCTTTGGAAATAGTTTTTAACCTCTATTAAAATAATCTGTTTACAAAATCAACAAAAATAAATAAAAATAGTTATGAGTTAAAAATGGAGAAATCCCTTCTATATCTACAGGAAAACTAAATCCATAATTTATAACTCATAACCTTTGGGTGAAGTGGTAAGAGCGTGACTTGATACCTAATAAGGTTAGGCATCAATTGCTAGCTTCTCTTCAATCTAAGGAGAGAGATTGTTTACTCTCTCTAGTCATACTTCTTTAGGAAGACAACCTTGAAGAAATAAAGCGTTATCGTGAGGATGCACTCAGAACTACTAGGATATATGGCAAAACACAAAGATTTATCAGAGCAAAGTAGTGGTAACGACAATCAATCAGTTGATTTACCACAGGAAATTACCGAATCCTACGGAACAGGTGTGAAAGAACTGCCAGGAGACAAGATCGGCGGTAGAGAAATGCGCGCTGAAAGGCGTGAGTATACGGAAACCAGTCCCGAACTCACAGGTGGTGATGTTGATGCCTATTGGGAAGATGCAGATGCCGTAGGCGATGAGGCTGTTGGTGGGACGGCTGCCACTCCTGATCAAAATGTGACAGAAGAACTAGAAGCAGCTGTTGGTCTGGAAATGGATGATAGAGCATTTTTGCGGACAAATGAGATCTTAGAGCAACGTGACGACAGGCGTTGGGAGTTAGATCCAAAGTCCTCTGAAGATTATGAGCAAAGAAGAGAGTAAATGATGTCTTTAGTAGAGGCGATCGCTTCACGGTCATGATGTTTAATTACACATTCTTGATTTTCCAGACTTCTGACTTCTGAAACATTTTGTTTCTTAAAATTCCTCTTCTATCTGATGTCTATACATCTATCTTCCGTGGGGTTAAACATCAAATATTCCTTTGATATTGTGATTCAAGACATTTAAGAATTGCAATCGGAGTTTATCATGACATTTGCTCAAACAAGCGATCCAAATATTCGTCAATATGTTCAGGAATTTCAAGGCTTAAGTGCAGATGATCAGCTAGCTTTGTTTTGGTTCATCTATAAAGAGATGGGTAACTCGGTTACACCTGCAGCTCCCGGTGCTAGTACTGCTTCCTCAGATATAGCTGAAGGATTGTTTAATCAAATTAAAGAAAAATCACACACTGAACAATTGCAATTTCAACGTGATTTGATCAACAAGGTTGACAACCAATACACCCGGATATACGGCTCAATGAGCGACACTACCAAACTACTGTTTTGGTATCGTCTAGCCCAAGGTATGGAAAACGCTACTATCATCCCCATACCTAGTGATTATCAGCTTTCTGCTCAATCTCAACAACTCTTCAACAGAATTACATCATTAGAGTTTGAGCAGCAAATGAATCTTTTCCGTGATTATGTATCACCAATGGGAGCTGAACCCAAAGCTGGTGCTGGAATTTAGAATTGCGGCATTTTAGGCGATCGCTATAGAAGAAGATAAAATCATCAACTATAGGGTTCCTAAGTGACTCGTGAGCATAGAGAAACCCGGTTTCTATCAGGAACCGGGTTTCTAGGTTATGGAAGTATAAATATAGAACCACACTGCTAAAGACAGTGTGGCAAAAGTTTCGGTATAGTTATTGTCAGTATAGTTAATTGAAGTATAGTTAGCTATTGTGCTGTCACTGTTTTTCAGTGATATTTAAGAATACAAACTCCAATAGCTCCATTCCGGATTTTGATAGAGACTTTTGTGATAAAACAATCACTTTGTGTTTATTTCGATTCTCTCTAGCGCTTAACTTTATTTTTTGACACCTGGGTTTTTGATACCTGGGTTTTTGATACCTGGGTTTTTGACACTTGGGGTAATAAACCCAATTTTTGACTCAATTCTGGGTTGTAATGTGCTTTTTCCCAATTTTTAGCAGCTTTGACTTGTTCTGGTGTGAGTTCTTTAGCTCCTGTAAGGTCTGCTCCTGTGAGGTTTGCTCCTGTGAGATCTGCTCCTTGCAGATTAGCATCCTTGAGATCAGCATCTGTAAGATTACTAGCCTGAAGATTAGCACCTGTGAAATTAACAGTCTTGAGGTTAGCAGCTTGAAGGTTGGCTCCAAAAAGGTTAGCCTTTTGAAGGTTAGTTCCTTGAAGTCTAGCAGCTTGAAGATTGGCTTCTAAGAGGTTAGCGTCTTTGAGATCAGCTAGTAGAAGTTTAGCAGATTGGATATTAGCGCCAAAAAGGTTGGCAGCTTTGAGGTTAGCTTTTATAAGGTTAACGGTCTCTAGGTTAGCATTCTCAAGGTCAGCACCTTGAAAGTTGACTGCGACAAGATTAGCACCTTGAAAGTTAACGCCGACAAGATTAGCACCTTGTAAATTAGAGCATATTCTTGTGTTGACATTGGCTTTTTGACTTCTACATGTCAGATTGGTGTTTTGCAGGTTAGCAAATCTGAGGTCGGCTTTCTGTAATTGGATACCAGACAAATTTGCGCCTTTAGCAATCAGCCCATTCAAACTAACACCATCATTATTTAGGTCTTCCAAAGCCTCTACTCTTCCACCACTACCCACTTGAGCCGTAGCAGAGTTAAGAATTTGCCAATCTTGATAGTGGGCTTGTTTTTGTCGCAGTGGCACTTCCCAAATATAGATCCCTAACCCAACAGTAGCTGCTAATAAAAACCCCTTTTCTAAAACTAGAGAAAATGCTTTTCCTATGGAAGTCAGTTGTATTTGTCTGCGGTTCCACCATCTTTTTTGAAATGGTAAGATGTGGTTTCTGTTTTGAAGATAAACTTTAAATAGGCGGCGGTAGCTTTTCTGAGACAATCCATAAAGTGCAGCGTCTTGTTCTCCACGTATCAAGTTATACTCCCGAGCTAAGGGATCAGATATTTCAGCAATCTTGCTAAATTCCTTTTGCAGTTGTGTTACGAGTTCAGACTCGGCAATTTTTGCTTGCTTGGTTTCAAAATTATGTGTGTCTACACCCATTGGGTTAACCTCTATATGGGACTACGCAGAAGTCAATGAACAGCTGACAAATAGAGTCATTGATTCAATGATTGCCTTGCATTAACGTTTTTGCCCTCATATACTCGGATAGCCCGATTGGGTGAAAAGTATTTTAAGTGCTAAATATTTGCAGAGAATATTTGGTGTTGTTGGGTTATGTGCATGGCAACACCTTTTTCATAGTAGGCTGCTTCATTAATAAATACTGGGTACACAACTGAATCCCCATCATAAATAATGTCCTCACCATCAAACGATAAGAACAGGGGTTCTCCAGGATGCAGCGCTTCATAATCTCGAAATTGTAGTCGAGGATGAACCATCGCTTGAATTTTGCCAAACTCATCTCTGGGATAGTCTATTGTTCGGATTGTTTCATAGATAGTAAATGTATCTTTTTTAGCTAGCAAAACTCCCGTATTATAAGCTTCCACGTAGTCAAGAATTGCGTAAACAAGTTCTTCTGTCTGCTGAAATAAAGTAGCATTTAACACGCCTTGAGCTACAGCACCAACTTCGATAGTACAGCCAAATTTACAAATAGAGTCTAGATATGGGTTATCTGAAGCTTTTCGTCTCGAATCTAGTACCTTTACATTTGGATTTATACAACTTAAATAAGCTGCTAACTGCATATTAAATGGATTGTGGCTCCCCACAATCACTGTGAGACCCATATTGGATGTTGTGCTGTGTAAATCGACCACAAAGTCAGCTTCTAAGCTACCCCCAGTCCCAAATGTCAGATAGATAACCTTAGCTCGCTGCGCTTCGTAAGTCGATAAGCCTAAATTTTCCAAATTCTGGTGTTCAAAACAGCGATTGAGGTCTGTATCTATATATCGTCTCCCAACTTCACAGGCTTTGGGATTGGCTAATAAAGTACAAGTTTCAAAGGTAACCCGTTGAATTAACTTGGGTACTCGCTGAAATTTTTTGACTAAAAAAACTCCTGTGAGTTCGTTTCCGTGTGTTCCACCAACAAGGAGAACACGCTTGATTGGACTCGTCATAACATGTAGTTTCTCCTCTCAGTCTTAGGCACTACTCAACTGAGAATGAAGGGACAATCATTCACTACACTACTTAAAGTACAAAGAGTAAGTCAAGCCAAGGCTGGACGATTGGTGATAATAGTAGTTGGTCAATATTAGTCATTAGTGACAAATCACAAAGGACTTAGGATCAAGGACATACACTACGATATTATTGAGGGATTTGAATTTTATATCAGCTTCTTGAGCTAGGCACGTAGGCTCAATTATCTATCTTGAAAAAAAATTTAGTTTTCAGGTAAGCCTTATACAGCAAGAAATTCCAGATTTAAATGGCGACTTTTTGTCTCTCGCACTAGTTTAGGATCTCAAAAAAATAACCCTATTCTTAGGGTTATTTATTGTACAAAATTTATTGGGTGGATTTCCCAATTCCCTAATGGTACAGTTGGTCACTATAGTGACTTAGGAAACGTTTAAGCAACTAAGCCCCAGCAGTAACTGGGGCATTTCTTCTTTAAGATCATCAATCCTACTATTAACCCACCATTTCGTCGAGAGTGTCTTTACCCAGATTAGAAAGTGACTAAAGCAGAGTGTACGGGAGTACGGACGGGACTGTTACCAGACCAATGAAAACTGCCAAATAGCCTGTTTCTCGCTTGAAATCCACAAAAAAACAACCCCACAACTGGGGGTTATTGATTGTAAAAAATTTCTTGGGTACAATTCCCTAATGGTAGACTTGTTCACTACAGAGACTAAGGAAACGTTTAAGCAACTAAACCCCAGTCCCAACTGGGGCGTTTCTTATTTGAGATTCTTAATCGTACTATCTACTGTCTGTTTCGTCCAGTGGAGATCTTCCCTACTTGACATCTGTTCCAGATTTACTAGACATCATGAGACATCGGTAAACATTTCCTACTGCAACCAAGGTAGACGGCTGCTGCTTATCCACAGGTGTTAAGTTCGGGGCGAACCGACCCTACTACATTTATCATCTGACGCATTTGCTAAATTCTCATTGCGCTTGAGTATGCTTGACAGGAAGAGGATAATCTGGCTCAGGTTGAAAAAATTGAGGATCTTTAATAAAGACCATCAGAATGGTAATTGCAAGGATCAACATCAGCCATTTAGAAAATGGATTTGCTACTTCCCGCACATCATACGAGTCACGACAATGAGGACAAAAGTAGATGTTGCTATCGTGGGGATGCGGTGTAAACTGACAAGGGGGAAAAGGGTGATCTTTGTATTTACAAGTCATGGCAAACAATCTCCTTTAACTTTAAGCCTTCTATTGAAAAAAGAAGAGACTAGTCGCGTGGCTATCCACGTAAACTAGTCCCTGGAGTTGGTATCCAACTCTCTTTGAACTGTTCAACAAGTTATTCATTTTTTCAATGCTGACCATCAGTTGTATAACTGCTTGGTATCTGGGAGCAAAATTCTACGCTCTTATGTCTTTGCGATAAGAAAAGGTCACCTTACAGACAAAAAAGCCCCTCTGAAATATGAGCATGACATCTCCAAAACCAGTGGTTTGAAGAATGTTTAACAAGCCAGCTTCCAGGTAATCTATTGCACTAGTACGATTTTCCATCAACACCACACCATGAGGATTAACTAGCAGTCCTCGTTCTGATATGTATGCATCCAAATCTGCCCTCCGAAATCGAAAGTCATTGTCTGGACGCCCTACAATTGTGACTAAAAACTCTTGGGAACTGCCGTTCCTGGTCATGCTACACTCTACAATCAATTTGCGTGCTATAGAACTTTGATACTCCTGGGGTAAACATGCTTGGATTGTTCCAAAGCATTCTTCCAACATGGGGTAACTGCCTCTTGTATTGCTGAAATCAGTAGCTTAAGCTGACTTGCTATCAGTATAACAATGTAGTTCATGAAAAGGCAATATTATTTATGTTAGTTTTACTTATGTATAATCATGGCTACTTAAAATAGTCTTCATAAACCACACACTTCATCATCTCAAGTATCAGAGTTGTGTGCAATTCACAAAATGCTCTTAGTGCGTATTTCTGGAATATCCCTTGCCGATGTATCACCAACAAAGGTTCGGTTGATCATCGGATGGTCATCATGGGTTGGTCCCCTGTCGCTATCTGGGTGGTAGGCAATGATATCTAGTGTGCTGTCGTCAGTAAAAAAGCTATGATGACCTTCTGCTGGGATTATAAAGATTTGACCTGAAATTAAGGGGATTTCGACATCTGACCCAGTTCCATCTTCCTTTTCTGGAACCTTACAAAGTCCTCTACCGCTAGTTACGATTCCAATCCTGAAGGATGGATGGGTATGACGTGTCTGGCGAATATAAGGTGGGAAGTGTAAGTGATTGAGACAAGGATCACCTTTCATCGTAGGTGGTACTAAGAGGGTATCAGAGCAACCATCCATATAAAGCAACCTGCCTTTTTTCTCAAGTGGTCCTCCAAACATGAACATGCCATGGTAGTCAAGACTTGAGATCATTATTCCACTTCCACCGCGAATAGACACAGAATCCGGTACACAGAAGTACATGCCTTTCGCAAGGGTAAATATTTGCTCAAAGCCTGCATGGTAGGTTGTCACATGAGCTAAACCATCAAATACAAATCCAAAATGAGTCCCTTTTTTCTGTATAGTCTGGGATTCTCCAGTGTATCCCCATCCATGTAATAGCGTTGGATACTCGTTGCTTGACAAGTCCACGAGTATTCCATCGCCATTAGGAACTTGTCTAAAATGCTTGCTATTGAAACTTATATCTTTTTTAATCATGAATTTCCATGTGTTATATTATTAACTCTAGTATTTAAAGTTGAAAATAAGTATAAAAAAACTCTTTAGTTATACGAGAGTTTTACAGATGCTAGTCAAATGTTGTAGTATTGTCAAATTCAACCAATAGACTCTATGCCTTTTGAAAAATAGAGAATAGAGAACTTGTAAAGATTATCTCATTGATGAACTTTTTGTCATAAGTATAAATACTTAATTTTCATAAAAGCATTTCATGTTTTATCATGGTAGTAAATCCTAACTTGTCTCTATCTCATGACTTTTCAAGATGTTCTCGAGATTGTAGAGTCAGCAGTTTACAAAACTACGAAAAGAAAGCTGACTGATCCAGAAATGACTGTACTAAGAGGTTCTTGGGAGGGTTTGACCTATGAGAAAATGGCTGAAGGTTCACCCTATAAACCTAATTACCTAAAGGGAGATGTCAGCCATAAGTTCTGGAAGTTGCTTTCAGAAGCATTGGGAGAAGAGGTCAGTAAAAGAAATTTTCGTGCTGCACTGCAACGAGCGTTATTAAGTAGGAATGCGAGGACAAACTCTCAACATCTCAACTTGGGTATGGATGAAACTAACCAATTGCCCAAGCGATCGCACTTCTCAAATTTACCCGAACTACCCACAAATCTAGACTCATTGGCACAGGAAGTCGATCAGTCCTTCCAATCTTTAAGTTTAAATCAAAACACAAGGGCAGAACACAGCCACTTTCTTCCAACCCCTGACCCAAGTCAAGCACCCAAAGAGCCTTCTAGTCTAGAAAAGAGAATGAAAGCCTGGTTTGAGGCATTAGGCTATGAGATAATTCCAGGCGGGAAAAGGGAAGAAGATTATTTTGATTTGATTATCCATATCCCCAAACGAGGGGGATATGATCGTATTCTGGCACGTGGTGTAGAAGGTGAAGCTGATATCAACCACTTAGACGGTTTATGTCAGGCTGTCAAAGAATACCAGCCAAATGAGGGATGGTTAGTTGCTGACCTTCGGATTAGTCTTGCAACTCGTAATGCAATCAAAGAGTACACAGTAAATAAAGACATTCAATTTAGTCTTGCTGCTCGTGAACAGATAAAAGAGTACAGAAAACAGCGAGATTTCGCACTATTTTGTTATACCTTCGATGAACTCATAGATGAAGGTGTTAACTTTAAGCAATATTTTAAATGGCTAGAGGAGCAACTCAACCAACGGGGTATAAATGACAAGACATACATTCCCTTAGCTTGTGTTAAACAAGAAGGAATAAACCCAGTGACAGGGGAACCGATAGTCAGTTGTTATGCTGAGGCAGATGACTGGATTGATGGCTATATTGATCGTTGGCTAGACGACCCGAATAAGAAACACATTTCTGTTTTAGGAGAATTTGGCACTGGCAAAACCTGGTTTGCATTTCACTACGCTTGGACTGCTCTCAAACGTTACCAAGAAGCCAAAAAGCAAGGCACTCCTAGACCACGCTTGCCCTTACTTATCCAATTACGGGATTATGTCAAAGCCTTAGATGTGGAGAATGTTCTGGCATGGTTTTTCTTCTCCATACACAATATTCCCCTGACGAACTTGGTCTTTAAACAACTTAATAGCATGGGCAAACTCCTGCTCATTTTTGATGGTTTTGATGAAATGGCAGGTAAGGTAGATCGTCAAAAAGTGATCGACAATTTTTGGGAACTCGCCAAAGTTGTCGAAACAGGAGCCAAGGTCATTCTCACTTGCCGTACTGAACACCTTCCCAAAATTGACAAAAGTCGTGCCTTACTGAATGCAGCCGTATTAAATTCCATCGATGTAGAACAGCCAATCTCCGCTAAAAAGCTGACAGATCCCCAATTTGAAGTGCTGGAACTGCAGAGACTCAGCGATGACCAAATCCGTAAAGTGCTGTGGTCGCGTCTGTTAGATCGTACGCCAGCAGAAAGGGACACGATTGTCGAACAAGTCACAAGTCATCATAAACTTCGAGATTTAGCTAGACGACCTGTGATGATTGACTTAATTTTAGAAGCACTGCCTAAAATTAAAGCAGGTCAGTCAGTAGACTTGTCTCACATTTATCTATTGGCTGTTAGACATAAAATGGAGCGGGATATTAAAGCAGAACGCACGTTTACTTCTGCTGCTGACAAGCTCTACTTCTTATGTGAGTTGTCTTGGGAGATGTTTGTTACAGACCAAATGCAACTGAACTATCGCAAGTTCCCTGACCGAATTCGTCGATTGTTTGGTTCGATGGTACAGGAACCAGAAGAGGTAGATCACTGGAGCTATGACATGATGGGTCAGTCTATGTTGACTCGAAATGCTGATGGTGATTATGCATTAGCACATCGTTCCTTCCTAGAGTTTTTTATTGCCTATAAATTTGCTGCACACTTAGGAGTGTTAGCATCAGATTTTGTTGATTTAGCTAGAGAATCGTTACAGATAGACAAGAACTCTCCACCTCAGTCTTACACTTGGTCTTCTTATTTTCAACGGCAAGTGGATGAACAGGGTAAAGTCGTAGCAATTGCGCCTCTTAAAGAATTCTCTACCGAATCATGGACTCGTTTATCTGATGTTTTTAGATTAGGAGAGCTAACAAATAGACAAAGAGAACTCACCAAAGCAATGTTTGAATTGCTCGAACATATGCTTGATGGCTCAAAAACTGCCGCTGAACGTCTACTCAAGATCATCAAAGCCACACGAGGCAAAACGGAAAAGGAAGTCGGGTGTCTTGCTGGGTATGCTGTGACAATTCTTTTGAAAATTGATTCAGAAGCTTTAGCTGGTCAAGATTTGAGTCACACTGTTATTAAAGGTGCTGACTTGACCTACGCCAACTTGCAAAAGACCAACTTAACAGGTGCTCGTCTAGATGACTCTGTTTTTAAAGAGCCCTTTGGTAGTATTTTGTCAGTCGCCTTTAGTGGTGAGTCTTTGGCGATCGGTTCTTCTAATGGCGAAATTTGCCTATTCCTAGAACAAGGACGTTCTATATGTAAAGGACACTCTCATTGGGTTCGCTCGATCGCCTTCAGTCCTGATGGGCAAAAGTTTGCTAGTGGGAGTGACGACCAAACGGTGAAGATATGGGATATCAAAACCAGTAAGTGCTGCAGCACACTGGAAGGTCACAGTAGTTGTGTACGTTCGGTCACCTTTAGTGAAGATGGCAAGCTACTTGCTAGTGGTAGCGAAGATGGGACCGTGAAAATATGGCATGTTCAGACTGGTAAGTATTTCAAGACACTAACAGGTCATGTGGGTAAGGTTTGGTCAGTTGCTTTTAGTCCTGTAGATCAGCTACTTGCAAGTGGTGGAGAAGATAACACTATTAAAATATGGGAGGTTCAAACAGGTGAGTGTCGCAAGATTTTGAGGGGACATGAGAACTGGGTCAGGTCAGTGGCTTTCAGTCCCGATGGACGAAGAATCGTCAGTGGCGGTGATGACAACACAGTGAAAATCTGGGATGTTCGTACAGGTCAATGTAGCATGACCTTACTAGGACATGAAAACTGGGTCAGGTCAGTGGCTTTCAGTCCCAATGGGCAAGCAATTGTCAGTGGTGGTGATGATAATACTGTGAGAATTTGGCATGCGTACACTGGTCAGTGCCAGAACGTTTTGTATGGGCATGATAATCGAGTTTGGTCAGTGGCTTTCAGTTTGGATGGACAGCGGATTGCAAGTGGCAGTGATGATCAAACAGTGAGAACATGGAATGCCCAAACTGGTCAATGCTTGAACAAGGTGGGAGGTTACTCTAACTGGATATTGTCGGTTGCGTTTAATCCAACTGGTAAGTACCTTGCTAGTGGTGGTGAAGATAAGGTCGTGAGAATATGGGATATTGATACTCATAAGATCACCACAACCCTGAGAGGACACACCAGCCGCATTTGGTCACTAGCTTTCAGTCCTAATGGTCGCCTGCTGGCTAGTGGTAGTGACGATCGCAGCATCAGAATTTGGGATCTTGAGTCTAATGGAGGTAAGCAATGTCTCCAAGTTCTCACACATCACGATCACTGGGTAAGGTCTGTTGTCTTTAGTCCTGATGGACATTTACTTGCCAGTGGCAGTGATGATCATACTGTGAGAATTTGGGATATTCAACAGGGTATTGAGTATAAGATTTTGCGAGGTCATACAAATTGGGTAAGGTCAGTCATCTTCAGTCCCAATGGAAATTTGATTGCCAGTGGTAGTGATGACCATACCATCAGAATATGGGATGTTCACACTGATACTTCCCCAAAAATATTGCAAGGTCATAAGAACTTAGTCAGGTCAGTTGCCTTTAGTCCGGATGGGCAACTACTTGCCAGTGCCAGCAACGATCATACTGTTAAAATATGGGATGTCAGGACTGGTGAGTGTATCAAGACTCTGACAAAACATCAGAACTGGGTACACTCAGTTGTTTTCAGTTCTGATGGACAGATGCTTGTGAGTGGTTGCCAAGACGGAACTATATACTTTTGGAATCTTTATGAAGATCAGCCTATCAAGTCCTTGGAGCAAGATGCTGATGAAGTCCTATGCGTAGCTTTTAGCCCCGACAATCAATTTATCGCTAGTGGCATTGGTGACGGTATCATTCAAATCACAAGCAAAGACAAAGGTGAATTTAAACATCCTTTCTCTTTGAAAATTCCCAAACCCTATGAAGGAATGAACATCAGTGGTGTTATTGGTTTGATGGAAGATCAAAAACTTAGTCTTCGCGCTTTGGGTGCGATCGAGCTAAAGCAGTCCTGAATTCTTCCCAAGACGCTTGGCATTGATGATTAAGCATCAGGCGCAGAAGTGGATCATCGCACCCACCCCACAACCACAACCTCCTCCAGTTTCACGCGCCCTCTGCCACTGGGCTAGCATTAAGCGTGAGGGCTGACCTGCCGCCCATCCTGTGCGATGAGACGGGGCGATCAGACCCTCGTTGCCTGGTGCCACGATGATCGTGCCTGGAGGTACGTCTGTCGTCACCTCTACTGGACCGAAGACGAGTACACCTGCACCGATTTTGACGCCATCGCCAATCCGTGGACCGAAGAGTACTGCACCATCACCTACTGTTACGTTGTTGCCGATCTCCAAGGGACCATGCAGAACTACCCGGTTGCCAATGGTCACATCTGAGCCAATCCGCAACGAAGTAAATGTGAGCTCGTGTAGACTAGTGTGCTGCCCAATCCGAGTTCTGGCTCCCACCGAAATCCCCGGAGAATCACCGCCGTGTAGATATGAACCCAGACCAACGACCACTCCCTCTGCGAGATCAACACCGCCGAGGATGATGGCGTTATTATCCACTAGTTCCGGGGAGACAACGCGTGGAGCTATGAAGCGCGCACCGGCCTCCGGACTATTTGATGGTGGGGCATTAAGACCACCAGCATCCGGTGCTGGCGTGCTGGGAGTTGGCAGTGGTGACAACGGCTGAAACACCTCGAAACTCAGGTCGCCAAGTGTTGCTTGACGTGCTGGGAGAACACCAGTACCACGTCGATCTACAGTTGGTGGACCAATCGAAAGTTTGCCAAAGGCATGGGCAACATCGGGAAAATTTGCTCCTGGGTTGCTAGGACTGTTCTCATCGGCAGAGAAGGGAGTCCAACGTGCTGCAGCACGATAGAGCAGGTTATAAGCCCGTGCCAGCAATAGGTTCTCCTGATCCACATCGGATGAGAACAATGAGAATGCTGCAGGTACAGGGATGATGTTAGCAGCAACATCGGCTTGGCTTTTGATGCGGGCACCGAACAAAACCAAGCTCGCCTCTGGAATTTCAATAAGGTTAAGCGGATCTTCACCAAGAATCTGAGAAGTAAAACCGACGATGCTTGCGTCCCCGACACGTGCATTTTGCACAACTGCTTTGATCACCGTGCCACAGGCATCACCAATACGCACTTTACCCAGAAAGGTCACTCCGTGGGCGGTGAATGACCCATCGCCGATCTCTAAGTCGCCGAGGTAGCTCACACCTCTGAGTGCACCTATGTAGTTCAGCAGGCGGTTATTATCCTGTAAATCTGATGCATTACCAAGCCGCGCCGACTGACCTTCCAGAGTTACGAATCCTTCGATCAGGCTCTGAGCACCAATGGCAAATTTCTTGGTGTTGATCTTGGCGGTGGGATGGATAAAGGAGGTGTACTTCACTGGACCAACACGGGGAGAATCCGACTCTTCGGTAGCGGATGTGCTCGTAGTCCTACTCGCCAACAGCGTAGCCGCAGTGGCAGCAGCACCTCCTAGGGCAAGCTTGAGCGTCTTACGGCGGTTGTAACCATGAAGCAAATTTTTCATGTATATTCTTATTGGCTAAAGCACTTTGAAGCCTATATTGTGCTTAATAGCACTTTAGTAGACTAATAATGAATTATGAGGAAATTCTGAGGATCACGGCTTAAGTTGTTGAAACGACCGAATGTATGAATTCGCTAGTTTCGTTTGCTATTTAAAATCTGCGTAATATCCACATCAAGCACTTATGAGTCTAGTATTGTTTGAGTCAATTCCAGGATTTCATCAAAACAAAAGCTATTGCTCAAATTCATTAATCCCCTTGCTAATTCAGTATGAGATTCAGCAATCTGATCAATGAGTTGGGAAATCAGATCAGTATCGACTTCGATCGCAGCTTGATGCAAAGCGGCAATCCATTCAATAGGCATCACCTGAAGAAATGCAGGATCAATCTCTGCATTTTTTTGTCTTCCCGCCTCCTGCTGTGGTGGTTGACTTTTTGCATAAAGAAACTGCACACCGAGATGTTCAGTAAGTTTGTCGAAAATGATGTGCTCTTGAAAAGGTTTTCGCACCATATCATCACAACCAACCGCTAAAATGCGCGATCGCTGTTCTTCAAAGGCACTAGCAGTCAGGGCGATAATCTTTGTTTGACGAATCGGTTCTAGCAGTCGGATTTGTTCAGTCGCCTCATAGCCATCCATGATGGGCATTCGCATATCCATCCAGATCAGATGGGGTTGCCAAATTTGCCACTGTGCGATCGCATCTTGTCCATTCGTTGCCAATCGCGTTTCAAACCCCACACTGTTGAGCAGATGCGCTAAGAGTTCATTATTTTCGGCGCGATCATCTACAATCAAAAGACGATAAACAGGCTGGTTTGGAGCGAGTTTGAGAACTCGTCGGTGCAACTTGGATGGCACAGATTCAAATGGTATAGTTAATTCTACTGGAATCTCAAACGAAAACGTTGAACCTAAGCCCACAGTACTGTTAACCTGGATTTCCCCACCCATGAGTTGAACAAATTGACGACTGATGGTGAGCCCGAGCCCAGTTCCTTCACTTACTTGAATTCCACTTGCTGTTTGCACAAAGGGCTGAAAGAGCTGATGTAACTCATCAGCCGCAATACCTCGACCTGTATCATGAATTTCAAAGTGAAGCTTGTTAGACACTAAGAGCACGCGCAAGCGAACGCCACCTGCATCGGTAAACTTGATTGCATTGCCTAATAGATTAATCAGCACTTGTCTAAGCTTACCTTCATCTACGAGAATATACTGCGGTAGATTCGATGCTAGTTCAACTTGAAGCGTTAATGCTTTGGCCTCTGCTCGCACTTGAAACATATCTTCAATTGCATGCAAAAAGCAATAAAGATCACAAGGAACAGGGTGAAGGGCAATGCGTCCCGCTTCGATTTTGGACATTTCCAAGACATCGTTGATCAACGTCAGCAAATGCTCACCACTGCGGTTAATCGTGCTGAGAAAGTCTTGCTGTTGAGCCGTGAGATCTCCAGCGCGTTCCATTAACTGAGCAAAGCCCAAAATTGCATTTAGTGGTGTGCGTAATTCATGACTCATATTTGCGAGAAACGTACTTTTGGCACGATTTGCAGACTCAGCGGCTTCTTTAGCAATGCGTAGAGCTGCTTCAGCCGCATGACGAGCCTGCCCAATAGCAATCAATTCGCCCACTAATCGGATTAAGTTAATCTCTTCTTGACTCCAGGTTTTTGTAGAGCTCACGCGATCCGTGCCTATGAAGCCCACCACTTTACCAGAATGAATCATTGGCACGATCGCGATCGACTGAATACCAACACTCTTTAGTCCTGCGGTTTCAGCAAACGCCTCTGGTGGCAGATCGCCCAGTTGAGACACCACCAGAGGTTGAGCATTGTAGAGAATGTGGCTATAGAGCCAAGGTGCTTGATCTACAGGTATGACTTGCATCTCTAACAGTGGTTCAACTCCAGCTTTGCACCACTCATGGGTCATGTAACTCTGGTTTTGTGACTCAGAATAGACGTAAATCCGGCAGCGTTCTGTTTTGAGAAATTCAGCCACTGCCCGAAGTGAAAATGTGATTGCAGTCTCTAGATCTTGATCAATGAACTGACGTGAAATCTGGCTTAGAAGGCTATCTTGCTGGGCACGGCGGTGAAGTGCTTCTTCAGATTCCTTGCGATCAGTAATATCGCGGCAAACAACCAAAACAGATTCTACAGACCCATTTTCATGGTTAAATTCTGGTACAATTCGAGAAGATTGATAAGTCTGTTGACCGTCTAACTCCAATTCAAACTCAAGTTCCATCTCCTGGGCTGTTTTGAACACCTCATCAATGCTTGATTGCCAGTAATCTGCGATCGCATCAGGAAAACCGATCTCCCGAGGTGTTTTGCCAATATATGCAGCAGGGGGAATCTTGCTAAATCGCTCGACTCTGGAGTTGATATAGAGATAACGAGAGTGGCGATCAAAGCGAATAATCACATCAGGCGCATTTTCTACTAGCGCTCTAAATTCTTGTTCACGTTGACGAAGATCTGCTTCTGCTTGTTTACGTTTGCTGATATCGCGAAAGTACCAAATTCTCCCATAATGTTCACCGCTTGATGATTGTACAGCCGCAGAGTAGTGCTCGAGGATGCGCCCATCCCGCATGAAGATTTCATCACGACTGACTTCCTCTGGATGCGCGTAAAGATACTCGACTTTTTCTAAAAATTCTTGCGGCTGTGCAAGCTGCTGAACCATCGAATTGAAAAGCAAGCGACTGCTTTGTTGCTGAATCACACAGCCTGGAATGTTCCACAATTGGCAGAACCGTTGATTGAAGGAAACCACATCTTGTCCTTCATCAATCACTAAAATACCATCGATCGAAGCTTCTTGTTGCGCTTTCAAGATGGCGTTACTACGGCGTAGAGCTGCTTCCGCTTGTTTACGTTCGGTAATATCTGTTTGTGTACCGATCCATTCTCGAATATTGCCTTGCTCATCTAGGATAGGTACCCCTCGCACAATAAAGAGCCTATACTCCCCTGATGCTACTTGCACACGCTGCTCAACTTCGTACAGTTTTCCTATGTTGATTGCCTCTAACCAAACCTGCTTTGTAGGTTCGCGATCATCTGGATGAACGCTTTCCAACCATCCCCAACCTTTAGCGCTTGCTTCACTGCGTCCGGTGAGTGCACACCACAAAGGAATGTCCTCTATCACTTCTCCAGCCGCATTAGTTAGCCAAACAGCCTGTGCAGTCGCTGTAACGAAAGCGCGATAACGTGCCTCACTTCGCCGTAAGGCTTGCTGTGTTTGCTGACGTTCTTCTGCCAGCCGTTTTGCCTCGGTAATATCTCGAATCACCAAAACGGCAACCTGCTCATTGTCTGTAAGTTCTACACTGTTGCCTGAAATTTCTAAACTTAGAGAGTGATCGTCCTGCTGAAACTCGTACTCTGTGGCAGCATATTCACCGCTTAACACCTTTATGTTTGGATAATCCTGCAATTCAATCGCTTTGCCATTTTGCATTAGTGGAAGTAGCTTACTAAGTTCTACATCAAGAACAGTAATATGTGATTGGTTCACTAATCGATCAAATGCCGCATTGCACCACTGCACTTTGCCATTTTTGCCTGTCCAGACAATTGCATCCTTGATCGCGCCCAACACAACTTCCATTTTGCCCAAAGTTGCCCGCAACTGATTCACCAATCCAACTAAATCTGTACTCATCAGAACTTAAAGACGGCTTCCACCCTACTTCTACTCGATACTCCTCTCATTTGAAAGACATCCAGAGAAAAGGTTACAAAACAAAGGCAATCAATTTCCTGATAGCAATATAGCATTGCGATTATGCCAAATTTCCTTTCTATAGTAGAGACGTAGCAATGCTACGTCTCTACACACCCGCAATGCTACGTCTCCACATAGCCGTGGATTATAAATGCATATATTTGATTCAGCAACTCTCAGAATCCCGGTTTTTCCAAGAAACCGGGATTCTCTTTTTTCACGAATGATTTAGGATTGCTATATCTGCCCGTTGCCGGGGAGGCGATCGCCAAATTCTTCTTCACTGATGTTGTGACTTCGTAGCCAGGAGGTTTATGCGATCGCACTGGCATTGGATAGACTCAGCAGAAATAGGAAAATAGAAGAGAACCAATGGGTGATCACGCTCATGGAAAATCTACAAAAAAACTTAAGTGATTTAACGTGAATTTTTCCTATACCGCCTAGACTTGGCAGCTTCTTTGGCTTTGCGCTTGTGCTTCTGCAAGGGCGTTTCAAAGTGACGATGTTTCTTAATATCGCTAAAAATTCCGGCTTTGGAGACTTCTCGCTTAAATCGACGTAGGGCTGACTCAATTGATTCATTTTGGCCTACAGCTATCTGGGTCATTTTCTCTCCTGTTTAATGAACATGAATTGCCAACACAATAGCAACAATAAATGGAAAATGTGGCCGAAAAAGGGCAGACAACAAGCCTGCCCAAAATACTCAACAGTTAAATTGTTGGTTTGTTCGGTAACGATCTTTCAATCAAGCTAACACTCCACACAACGCCTCTTAGTAACGGCTTCTGTATCCCCCGCCACCACGTCTTCCACCTGAATCTCTGTCTTCTTTTGGCTTAGCCTTATTCACTTTCAGGTTCCGACCCATCCACTCGGCT
>JAJPJF010000544.1 GCA_021324415.1 Nostocales cyanobacterium Centralia_MAG_434 | reverse complement strand
CATGTATCAATCATTGAAAGCCGGACATCGGGTGCGGTTATCCCAGGTAGGTTTATTTGCAGATGGGGTTGCAGTGCGGCAAGTAGGTGAAGAAACGTTTCCTTTGTGTCAAAAGTATGTAGATGACATCATTCTAGTGAATACAGATGACACTTGTGCTGCGATTAAAGATGTCTTTGAAGATACACGATCCATTCTCGAACCAGCGGGTGCTTTGGCGATCGCTGCAGCTAAAGCCTATGTAGAACGGGAGCAGATCCAAGGACAAACATTAGTGGCTGTTGCTTGCGGTGCCAATATGAACTTTGACCGTCTGCGCTTTGTTGCAGAACGTGCAGAGTTGGGTGAACGCCGCGAAGCCATTTTTGCTGTCACAATTCCCGAAGAACGAGGAAGCCTACGCAAGTTTTGTGAATGTATTGGTAAGCGCAATCTAACTGAGTTTAACTATCGTATTGCTGATCAAAAAGAAGCCCATATTTTTGTAGGTGTGCAAATTCAAAACCGCGCCGATGCAGCAAAGATGGCTGAAGCTTTTGAGACTTGCGGCTTTAAAACTATTGATTTAACAGATGACGAACTAACAAAACTGCATTTGCGACATATGGTTGGTGGCCGTTCGCCCCTTGCTCACAACGAATTGCTCTACCGTTTTGAGTTTCCTGAACGTCCTGGTGCATTGATGAAGTTTGTTGATTCGATGAGTCCCGATTGGAATATCAGCCTCTTTCATTACCGTAACAACGGAGCAGACTATGGACGAATCGTCGTGGGGATGCAAGTTCCTCCCCATGAAATGAAAGAGTGGCAGGCATTTCTTGATACCCTCGGACTGAACTATTGGGATGAAAGTCAGAATCCTGCATATAGGCTTTTTTTGGGATAGTTAATGAGACAATACAGACTTTCTTCTTGCCTATGATTGAGTTTGTGAACATATTTAGATTTCTAGGTCAGATGAGTACAATTTGCGATAGGAGACTACTACCCACAATTAGGTAAAACCCGCTCCGGTTCTAGATCTCAAGCTATTCTCTAATGTTTTAGAATAGAGATAAGTCATAAAACTAAAGTTTTAATTATTATGAAAATACAGTCATCTGTGCTGGTCCATTTAGGATTTGGCAAGTATGTTCGTTCTGATCAAGTTAAAGCAATTGTACCTATTGAAGAAGACCGAGGACCAGGACGGCGCACTTTTGTTCACCTAGTAGAAGAAAGTGACCCAATTATTGCTTCTAGGGCTGAGGATACTATAGTACGGGACTTAGTACAGGAACCGCGTGAAGTTACGCAAGCCCGCCAACAGCAAGAAATTCTCCAAGATTTATTAGTTGATCTAGCTAATGTCAATGCAACAGTGCGGCGGATTAGCCGTGATGAGGGAGGTCTGGATCTAGATTTGTTGGAGCGGCGTGTTCGTCAGGTTTTAGAAACCGAGTCAAAATAAGGTGTTTGTCGTTATCGTATAAGGCAGTTTAAATGGAATGACTACAAAATGCATTATAGAAGGTCAACCAAACTGCTAACTCCATCTATCCAACTGCCTTTATACGGTAAGCGAATCATCGTCACGGCACCTCGCAATTACGCTGCTAGGTTATCTGAGCAACTCATCAATCAGGGTGGGTTGCCAATTTTAATGCCAACAATTGAAACCTGTCTACTCGACAATTTTACTGAGTTAGATGTTGTACTTCAACAACTCAAGACATTTGATTGGATTGCGTTCACCAGTAGAAACGGTATTGATGCATTTTTCCAACGGCTGGAAGCTTTAGAACTCAACCACTCTATATTGACAAACTGTCAATTATGTGCGATTGGCAAAGACTCCGAAAGGTTGGCAGATTTTGGTGTGAAAGTCGATATTATCCCAAAACAATCTAGCCCAGATGGAATCGTTGCTGAATTGGCTAAAATCCCAAATATTGCTGACCAAACAGTACTTGTCCCCGTTCCAGAAGTTGTTGGTGTACCAGAACCTGATGTCATTCCAAACTTTGTCGTAGGTCTAGAAAGTTTGGGGGTCAAAGTCACTCGTGTACCCATTTATAAGACACAGTGTTTGGATAAAGCTCTTTATGAAGTGGAGTTAAGCCTAATTCAACAAGGGAAAATACAAGCGATCGCCTTTAGCAGTGCTGTAGAAATTCTAGGTTTTTTGCAAATGATGAGTTCAAAAAGCGATTATGAGCAGTGTGCGATCGCCTGCTTTGGACCTTACACAGCTGCTAATGCCCAGCAGTTAGGTCTTAATGTCTCTATTGTCGCTCAAGACTACAGTTCATTTGCCGGATTTGCGGAAGCGATCTCTGATTTTTTTCAGTCTGCTGTTCGTTAACACCTTCAAGAGATCAGATCCTCCAAAGCTGTTTGCAAATCTTGCGTCAACTTATTAACTGCTTTTTTTGCTGCATGACGATTTGTCTGATAGGTTGACCAGCGCTCTGTGACTGAGATCGGCTCACTCACACTTAGCTGTGCTTGTCGCCAACCTAAGCGAGGTCGTCGAGGATTTTTCTCCCCTTTAATTCGAGCTACAACATCGAACAAAATTAAGGATGTTTCTGCAAATCTTTCAAAGGAAGGCTTTTGTTGAACATAGGTTGCGGTGACTGCGACAAAACTCTCCACTAGGCGCATATGTAGCATCCGCAGTGAAGCTTCTTCAGCAATCCAATTTGCTAGACCCCGCTTTAGGGGGGGTAAGGTTTGCAAGCCTGGCAAATCCCTGCGGTAAATATCTTCCCAACCGACAAACTCTATGCGACGACAACGCTCAATCACAGTTCCTTGAGACTCTAGACCAAAATATTGTTCTGCAGCCTGTAAAGATCTATCCAATATCTTCTCCAAGCGAGTGGCAAGCAATTGATTTGAATCAACAGATTCATCTTTAGGAAAGGGTGCAGCTGGGACTTGTGAGTGTCGGTGATAGAAGCGATCATAAAACTGTTCCATCTCAGAAAGTATATGTTCACCAAGGCGAAAGAGTCTTTGATAAAAAATCTTTTCTCGATGAACAAAGCTAGATTGATGAATTGACTGCACTGGTAAACCAGTATCAGCTTCCAGTTTGCTCAAAAGCCAATCTAGTTTTGCCCAAGATGGACTGATGTAGCGATATTGAATGCCAACCGGTAGAATTAAGACCTCCTCAGGTCGTTGAGCTTTAACCAATTCTTCTACACACCAGAAACCCAACTGAGCAACACCAGGTTCCAAAGGACTGACAATTTCGCTATGTCCATTGGTTGCTCCTTCAGGAGCTACAGCCGTTGGGAATTTACCATTGGCTAATAACTCCCGTACTGCTCGCAAACTGACCCGATCAAGTTTCCCTCGGTAAATTGGCAATCCACCTAACTTGGAAAATAGCCAACCAAGCCAGTTTCCAGCCCATAGAGTCATCCCTCGATCATAGAGAAAATAAGAATGAATTGGGTATTGCAGCGCGATTCCGCGTTGACGAGCAGCCTTTGGTAGAACGTAGGATAATAGATACATCATACACAGAGGATCGTCAACCTCAGGATGGCGAAATGCTATCAAAAAACGAATTTTCCCAGCCTGGAATTTTTGGTAGATTTCAATGAGCGTCTCAACATTAGCAGCATCAATCTGACTAATACCAGTCGGTAACCATGGTCGTGTTCTGATCCGCAACAATATTGGCAACAATGCTCGGAATACATAGTATGCCAGCAGGTTAAAACGCTGAGGGATAAACTCTAGACGTGATTGAGCGCTAAGGATTGGATGTGACAAGATGGTTTTCCAGATTTCATTCCCATAAGGCTAGGAACTCTAAGTTACCATTAAATCAAGTTTATATCACTTGATTACTTGTCTCGGATATATTCATAAATCTCCAAATATTTTGTGCCTGGGTGATTCCACGAGTAATCATACTCCATGCCTTGAATAACAAGGTTTTGGAACTCATGAAAATTGTAATACCACAACCCAATTGCACGCTCCATTGCTGACTCAATAGCATGATAATCAGTGTCATAAAACACATAACCGTTACGTTCTTCTGGGGGCTTAGATTGGTTGTAGTCTCGATCAAAGACCGTGTTCACTAGTCCGCCAACTCCTCGGACAATTGGCACAGTTCCATACTTCAAACCAATCATTTGGGTAAGTCCACAAGGTTCGTAATTGCTTGGGACAATAATCATATCTGCTCCTGCATATATGAGGTGCGATAATTCTTCGTTAAAGCCTAGTTCTAAATGACAGTCAGGATTATTATTTAAGTAGTTTTTCTCATGCTGAAAATGAGCATTGATTGCTGGTTCTGTTGCTGACCCCAACAGCACAAATTGTGCTTCTTTGTCAAGAGAATAATAGATTGCATGATGTACGAGATGAACACCTTTTTGGTTGTCCAATCGACCGATGTAAGCAATGATGGGTTTATCTACATCACGTAGCAGCAGTTTCTCTCTTAGGGCTCTCTTGTTTTTAGCTTTGTCTTCTAAATTATTTTTAGTGTAATGGTGAGGTATATAGCGGTCAATTGCGGGATTCCAAAAATCATAGTCAATACCGTTGAGAACCCCAGAAAACTTATTCTGATGCAAATGTAGGGTATGACTTAAGCCACAGCCAATATCTGTATAGTGAGCTTCCCAAGCATGGTTGGGTGAAACCGTTGTGACAGCATTGGAGTAAACAATGCCCCCTTTCATAAAGTTCAAGGCAAATGGGTTGAAGTTGTCACGCAGCTTGTCATATTGGAAGTAATAAGCTTCTTGGTTTAAACCTGTTGCCCACAGAGTCTCGACACCACCAATCCCTTGGTGTTTAAAGTTGTGGATAGTATAGCAAACGCGTGGATGATGCATCCCATGATATTTATAAATCTCATAGAGCATGACTGGAACCAAACCTGTTTGCCAATCATGACAATGGATAATATCAGGTCGCTTATTGCTCTGTAGCAAAAATTCTAAAGCGGCTTTGCTAAAGAATGCAAAGCGCATATTGTCATCGTTGCAACCATAATAGCAGCCTCGATTAAAGAAATTATCACCCGAGTGAGGCTCAATAAAGAAACACAATCTTCCATGTACCCACCCACAATAGACAGAACAGTGAATTGCATCTCCATACCAGGGTACCCATAAGTCGCGATAAGCATCATGGAGTCCCCAAATATGGTCGTAGCGCATGCAATCGTACTTCGGCAGAATAATCTCGACGCAATGTCCCCGGATTTCTAATTCCCGGCTGAGTCCGTAAACGACATCGCCTAAGCCTCCGGCTTTAATAACAGGAGCGCATTCTGATGCAACCTGTACGATGTACATTTTTACTCCTCACTTAATAAAACTATACTTTCCTTTTGTTTTCCATAGTTACATGAAAGATGTACTCATTGGCAAGCTAGTCATTTTGTTCTTTTGAAATGACGCCATAGGGTTTTCGTTGGAAGTGTGTTTTTATCAGAAACATCCTCAAGAAGACTTATTTTCATGAGCCGCGAAAGGCATAAAAAAAGAAAATAATATAGCATAAATGAGGTTACTAAAGTGCTTTAAAGTAAAAGTACTTAGCTAAAGGGCTTTTCAAAACTTTAAAAATAGTGTAAAAATAAGTCTTAAGATAGATGGAAAATTTTTGTTAAATATACTCACCTTACTTACAGTAAAATCCTTTTTATGGAGAGTAAACTCAGGGAACTCATCGGTCAAGCTAACGTATGGCTTTTTGTCAAAAGCAGTAACGGTTGGCTAAAAAACGTAGAGATTTTAGAGGTCAGTCATGAAACTGTAACATTTCGTTACGAACAAGAGTCCGAGATTGAAAGAAGGATTTGGGAGAAAACCACTCGAGTGGATAATATTGCAGAGATTGAGGTTCGTTTGCTGACCATCCCTAAGAACGATCAACAAGTACAAGAGGTAAAAGATAGGCTTTCCAAACTTCTAGAGCAGGAATAATTTTTCCCTGCCCATGTCTGCATCAAGTATACTGATGATTTGATGTCGTCTTTAAGATATAGCGATCCTATTTGAGTTACAAACGCCTTGTAAGGGTAGAGAACAGGAAACAGAACTGTTTATAAATCATTTAGGATTGCTATAGATAACAGAGCTTCATTTAAATTTATTTAATTGTGTAGTGCGTTCGCGAAGCGTGTGCTTTGCACTCACATCTTGCTCGCTCGGGAGTAACGTAGGGAGCAAAATGCTCCCACTACCATCTGTTTAAAGATATTGGGATGATCGCTTTAATTTTTACAACTCCTACACGGATTGCTATATTTCAATACTTTACTTGTTGTCTTCCTCTACACTTTTACGAAGATCAATAAATTGCTTACCAGTATCATTTACTTTCAAGTATTCTGATAGGTTGTTACCTTCATAAGGAATACTACGAATTTTCTCTATACTATTGATATAGCCTAGATCTAAAAGGTGATACACATCCCTTTCTAAACTTTCGCTCATTTTATAAGCGCCAAAGTTGCCTGAGTTAATTTTTTTGAGAGTTTCATAGGTTGGTTTAGACATTGACAGCAATATTAACTTATCAACCCTTGTTTTGGCTGTACCAATTTTCTTGTTAACTCCATTTATCTTGTTTTCAAAACTACCTCTATCAAATGTCATTGAAATGACATCATCTAGGCGAGGTAGAAGAAAAAGTAAAAATGCAATCAAAATAATTGCAAATAAAAGTTGTATAGAATTTTGCCCAGATAATAGCATGACCAATAGAATTGCTTCTAGAAAAGCAATGCATGTAAAAGCAGCCCACCATTTGGTTGAGTAATCTTGATTCATACTTTTTCCACTAACTTTCAATAAAAAGTTATTTTTGACAGTCAAGTTTCAGTGTAATCATTCTTGTTAGAATAGTTACGACCTGAGCAGATTAGTTTAATTGTAAAATAGGTTTTGATTTGTAATTGTAGTTTTAAATGCTTGTTAAATAATAAAAATATGAGTGTTTCTTAACATTTTAGATTATTGTTATCTAGAGCTTTTCTCACACATAATTATTTAAGTATTCCGTTAATAACCTCAATAGAGATAGCATTCCTAAATCATTTATAAACACTAAGAAACACGGTTTCTTAAAGAAATTGGCTTTCTACGAAAGTAACAAATTTGTTACTTTCATAGGATTGCTATATAGCTCACCTTTGGTCAAACAAAAGTGACTTGTGTACTGTAATTCACCAATTTATAGATGCCCTTGCTATGGCTATGCTGTCTGCTAATAGTATTGACATCCTCTTCCGACTGCTAATCGGGAGATTCCCACACGCTTACGCGGCGGGCTTGCTCTCTTATCAAGAGCTTAATATCAGGTATGGCGATTGATCTTTAAAGTATGACGGATAAAGATTGCTAAGCGCGGTACACTTCCTTACGGAGTTCATCGCAATCTATCATGACGACCATTAACGACAATTATCTAAAGCTCAAAGCAGGGTATCTTTTTCCAGAGATCGCTCGACGGGTGAATGTGTTTGCACAAGCAAACCCAGATGCTAAGATTATTCGCCTCGGAATTGGAGATGTGACAGAACCATTGCCGGAAGCTTGTCGTACAGCAATGATCAAGGCTATAGAAGACATGGGCGATCGCGCAACGTTTAAGGGCTATGGTCCTGAACAAGGATATGATTGGCTACGTGAAAAGATTGTAGCTCATGATTTTCAATCTCGTGGTTGTGAGGTTGATGCTAGTGAAATCTTTATTTCAGATGGTTCAAAATGTGATACCGGAAATATTTTGGATATTTTTGGACATGACAACACCATTGCAGTGACCGACCCAGTGTATCCGGTATATGTTGATACAAATGTCATGGTAGGTCATACAGGTGATGCTAATGAAACTGGTGAGTATAGTGGCTTAGTTTACCTGCCAATTACCGCTGAAAATAACTTCACAGCAAAGATTCCATCACAAAAGGTCGATTTAATTTATCTGTGCTTTCCAAATAACCCCACAGGTGCAGTGACAACAAAGGAAAATCTGAAGAAGTGGGTAGATTACGCTAAAGCAAATGGCTCAATCATCTTTTTTGATGCAGCATATGAAGCATTTATATCTGAGCCAGAAATTCCTCATTCAATTTATGAAATTGAAGGAGCACGGGATTGTGCGATTGAGTTTCGCTCATTCTCAAAGAATGCAGGCTTCACGGGAACACGTTGTGCCTTCACAGTTGTGCCAAAGACCCTAACAGCTAAGGCATCAGATGGTTCAGACGTAGAATTGTGGAAGCTTTGGAACCGCCGCCAGTCTACAAAGTTTAATGGAGTGTCCTACATTGTTCAACGAGGAGCTGAGGCAGTTTATTCACCAGAAGGTCAAGCACAAACGAAAGCACTGGTGAGTTTCTACATGGAGAATGCCAAAATAATTCGTGAGCAACTAACGAGGGCTGGGTTACAAGTGTATGGTGGTGTAAATGCGCCCTATGTATGGGTGAAAACACCTAAGGGTCTGTCGAGTTGGGATTTCTTTGATAAACTGCTACAAACCATGAATGTCGTTGTTACACCCGGTTCTGGCTTTGGGGCAGCTGGTGAGGGTTACTTCCGAATTTCAGCATTTAATAGCCGTGAGAACGTTGAAGAAGCAATGCGGCGGATTACCGAGAAATTAAAGGTGTAGGACGTTCGTTAAGTTAGGGTGGGTCATACCCACCTAACACTTAAATCCCCAGATTTTCTCTAATAGTATCCTCCTTAAAGCCTGCTAGCACTGCTTTTCCATCCTTCACAAACAAAGGACGTTTAAGGAGCATCGCATCCTTAGCAAATGCCTCAATCCATTGCTCGTCTGTCCAAGTCTTTCTTTGTTCACCTAATGCACGGTAAGATTGCCCAGAAGTATTTCGCATGGCCTGAGTACTCAGAGACTCTACCCAATTTCGGATAATTTCACGAGTGGGAGGATTTGTTTTAGTGTTAATAAACTCGTAATCAACACTATTATCTTCCAGCCACTTAAAAGCTTTCTTACAGGTTCCGCAATTTGGGATGCCATAAACTTGAATAGACATAAAAACTCATTAACCAAGGTTAACTTCTATCCTCTGTTTCTCATATTCTTTATCATTGATGATGATTTTTGTACAGATGCTAGTATGGTATTTATAAAAATTCTTTCACGAGGCTAATAGCAGGATGTAAAAACCAAACAAGCGAGAGTTGTAAAAAAACAAGTCCATCTTAACCTAAAATTCTACACGGGAGCTTTCCCATAATTCATCATTAGCTTAGGAGTTGTGTTGTGGACTTATCTCGTATTCCTGCCCAACCTAAACCAGGTCTCATTAATGTTCTGATTGAAATTCCAGGTGGGAGTAAAAATAAATACGAATATGACAAGGATTTACAAGCTTTTGCGCTAGACCGTGTACTTTACTCGTCTGTACAATATCCATATGACTATGGCTTTGTGCCTAACACTCTAGCTGATGATGGCGATCCTCTGGATGGAATGGTACTTATAGATGAGCCAACTTTTCCCGGGTGTATAATAGCCGCACGACCCATTGGTTTCTTAGAAATGATCGATGGTGGTGATCGCGACGAAAAAATTCTTTGTGTTCCTGACAAAGATCCTCGCTATGCTTCTGTAAAATCCCTAAAAGACATAGCGCCACACAGATTGGACGAAATTGCTGAGTTTTTCCGCACATACAAAAACTTGGAGAAAAAAGTCACAGAAATTCTTGGGTGGCAAGATGTAGACAAGGTTACACCTTTGGTAGAAAAGAGCATCAAAGCAAGTAAATAAATCAGTGAACAGTGAACAGTTATCAGATTTGGCAGGGGATGCGCGACCCGCCATCGGCGCTTTTCACAGATTTGGTCGGAGAATGAAACTCAAACTATGAAATGGATAACTGTTAGCTGATAACTGATAACTGGATAATTGATAACTGATAACTGTATGCAGCGTACGCTCCTTTTGGCAAAAATTCACAATTGTACCCTCACGGCGACAAATCTCGACTATGTGGGAAGTATCAGCGTTGACGAAACTCTACTAGATAAAGCAGGGATCTTGCCCTACGAGCAGGTGCAAGTGGTGAACATTACCAATGGTGAGCGTTTCATTACTTATGCAATACCAGCTCCAGCAAACTCAGGTGCAATTGAACTTAATGGAGCAGCAGCACGTCTAGGCATTTCTGGCGATCGCTTGATTATAATGTCATACGGGCAGTTCACATTGGAAGAGTGGAAAACGTACTCTCCCACTGTTGTAATCGTCGACGAAAAAAACCGACTGTTAGAAGTGCGACATTACGATGAGCTGCTCAGTAAGACCTAATTTCAAATAAAATGTCAAATTTTGACCCATCGTCTCCCCAAAAATACGATAATGAAAAGCAAGTCATTTCGCTTCCACGAAACCAAGTGGGGGAGTTTGTTATTCAGTTTTGGGGTGTGCGGGGTTTAATTCCTACCCCTGGTAGTAACACTAGCCGATATGGTGGTAACACTGCTTGTGTAGAGATGTATGTAGGTGGGAAAAGCTTAATTTTTGATGGGGGTACTGGCTTACGCATTTTAGGCAAAAGTTGGCTGGAACGACAACACCCACTTGAAGCTCATTTATTTTTCACTAACTCCCAATCTAATCGTATTCAGGGTTTTCCTTTTTTTGCGCCTGCATTTCATTCACAAAACTGCTTTCATATTTACGGTACAGCCGCCTCAAATGGAGCTTCCATCAAACAATGTTTGTGCGACCAGATGCTCCAGCCGCACTTTCCTTACCCCTTACAAGTCATGCAGTCTGAATTACAATTTCACAATCTGACTCCAGGTAAGGTAGTCAAGCTAGATGATGTCAATGTCACAACAGCATTAATCAATTACACACAAAGGTCTATAGGTTACCGAGTGAGTTGGCAGGAATACAGCGTTGCTTACATCACTGACATGCATCAGCAAACTAACGAGTCTGACCGCAATCACATTGAACAACTTACTAAAAGTGTTGATTTATTAATTGCTAACGCAACCTACACTCCACCTATAGAACGTAAGCATCTTGACTCTGATTTCTACTGGCGGACCGCGGTGGACTTAGCTCAGACTAATGGCGTTAAACGACTGATTATTACTCACCATCACCCAGATGACAATGATGATTTTCTTGACGAAGTTCAATCTGAAATTAAATCTGTTTTTCCCAAAGCATTACTAGCCTGTGAAGGTTTAGTTTTGCCTATATTTTAAATAGAACTTCTATATTCTGCTTTCTTCTTCAGCTAAACAGTCTGAAATAGTTGCTGATAGACTGCATCAACAACTTGAGTAAGTTCCTTTAATTTTTCAGATACCGCACCACTCGTGAATAGTGCTTCGGCTTTTGCAATCCCGGAGCGTACATCTGAACAGATGCCACAACGCCACAGATAGAACCCACCATTCCACAAAGCTGTTTGCATAAGTTCTGATGGTCTACCCTGTAGTATCCCTTGCATGTCAGTTAGTAATTTTTCGGTTGTCTCAAGGGGTACGTTATGTGTCGTGAAGCCATATTCACGGGGGACAAGATGTAACCTTTCAAAAGTTCTCTGGCTACTCAACGCGTTGTCATTGCTCGACATTTCTGTTTCCCGAGAACTGGTAGATCCACCTAAGCCAATAATAGCTGTGCGATCGCGTGGAAGGTCTGGGCTTCCTTCTAATCCTTTGATAGTTGTAAATTGGGTTATCCCTCGTAAAGCAAAGGTTTCTTGGAATAGAGTTTCAGTAGGAGGATGAACAAACCCAGTTATTATGTGACTGTTGCCAGCATAGGGTGACCAAATAAGTTCCATTGTTGCAAAAGGCGGACGTTTGCCTAATTGGTCTCGGTATTCCCAAAGACTTTTCGTTAAGGGAAAATGCCTTGGAGTGTAAACAAAGCCAATTCCCGTTTTTTCAAATACTTGCTGAGTTTTTTCAAGTGGTAGTCTAGTCCAATCAATTCCCAAGGATTGCCAAATGTCTACCAATGGTAATCCATACTTTGTAGGCATGCGATCGCTACCGTGCATCAAAATAGGTTGCTGAACTGTTGCCAGTAGCAAAGCCGTTAAAATGCTAACAGGTGCAGTACGGGTTCTACCATCATAAGGTATTCCTAAAACTATTACTGCCCGATCACAAAAGAGAGGTTGTAGTTTTGGTCCTAGCTCATCATAGGCGTCTAACATTCCACCTAACTCTTCTGCAGTAGGACGTTTGATCCTGTGAGCAATCAAGAATGCGCCAATTTGGGCTGGTGTGGCTTCGCCCCTTAGCATCATGCTTGTTGCTATTGCTGCTTCAGCACGAGTTAGATTTTCCCCTGTATGATTTCCACTACCAACTTTTTTTAGTAAATCTCTAAATAAATTGCTCATTTATTATTTATCCTAATTTTTTATTGTTGGTTCTTTTTCAAAAGCTGTTATCCCCCTTGTCCACGCCAGTTGCTACCCTACCCTGCGGGAACGCTTTCAGCGAACGGGAAGCCGCCCTCCCTTGCGTCTACAAGTCGGGAAACCCGCCCACGGCGCTGGCTCCCCTTGTTCTTCACTCCTCAACGCCACTTGCTACAACAGAGAGAGCCTCCCGCAGTGGCCCTCCCTACTCCCCATTAACAAATTGCGGTGGTACCTTTTGCTGCACCAGTTGCCAAAAATGTTGGATTGGAGGAATCTGGAGGCGGTCTTGAGTAGTGACCATAATCACTTGACGCGTTAAACTGGAACCGTCCGGGAAAGAACCATTAGGGTTACTAGCTAAGGGACGAACTGCAAGAGAAGGGTCTTGACGTGCTTCAACTAATGCCGAGTGGGGTAACAAAGCAATAAGCTCTCCTTGGCGAACCACTCCTCGGAAGGCATCTAGTGTGTTGACCTCTAGTGCTGCTTGTAGTGTAGCTTCTAAACTCTCAAAACTATCTTGTACCAAGCGCTGCATTCCATAGCCATCTTTAAAAACTACCTGTGGATAATGAATAAGTTCTGACCAAGGAATGCGTTCATATTTTGCTAAAGGGTGATCGGCTGCAGTTAAGACTTCTATAGGTTCTTCATACAAGACCTCTGTCACCATTTCTTTACTGGAAGTTAAAAGACGGTTGTTCATGACAATTGCCAGATCAACCAATCCATCTTTGAGAACTTTTAACGCCCGATCACTTCCTAAAGATGTCACACGCAATTGCACATCTGGATAATCACGGCAAAATTGCCGTAACACTGGTGGCAAGTAATAAGCGCATAGTGAATGAATCGCTGCAATACAAAGTTCTGGTTGCTTTCCTGCTAGTAAATCTGTTATCTCCTGAATGGCAATTTGCCACTCTTGGCAAATTTTACGGGCACGGGGTAGTAAGCGTTCACCTGCTAGCGTTAATTTTGCCTGACCTGTTCTATGAAATAAGTCCAACCCTAAATCTGTTTCCAATGCCTGAATCTGCCGACTGATTGTCGATTGGGTTACACCACATTTTTTAGCTGCTTGTTGAAAGCTGCCTGTCTCCGCGATCGCCAGAAAGGCTTGCAACTGCTCTAGTCGCATTTTGATGTAGCCTGAATTACAGTTATAGGGCTTCAATCAAGCTAATGGATTTTTAACAAAAATTCAGTAGATTTTGTTACATGTCTAGTTTTTTAGGCTCCACTTAGGGAGTGATCCCTGCGGGTGAGTTTCCCAACTTACGAATCATAAACTGCACGGTTAGTACTTAGCTAATAGAGTCATCACTGCTTGTTGTAATTCTGGTGTGAGAGGAGCATTGATTGCTAAATTCTTCAGGGCAGCCATTGCATGCAATTTGACTTGTGCATCCTCATCTGCCAACATTGTCATTAATGGCTCCAATGCTTGGACTTTACCCAACTGACCTAAAGACAAAGCGATCGCACTCCTAATTGAGGTAATTTCAATGGCTGGATGCTTGGATTGCAGGAAAGCCAACAAAATTTCTGCTGCTTTGTCAGTTACGTTTTGATTGTTAGCTCGTCCCAGTGCTGTAACAATGTTTTGCCATAGTGTTACGGATTGCACTTCATTCAAAGCAGAGTGCAGATAGCTTAAGCTAGATGGTGTTTCCATCCAAATTAAAGCACGGATGATTTCCTGTTGTAACTTTACTGGTGTATCAGGTGAGATCAGCGCTTGAAACAATGGGTCAGCAGCAGCGTCGCAATTCATGCGTGAAAGGGCGATCACTGCTGCACAGCAAACATCCAGATTAAAGTCATAAAGCCTGGGTTTCAGTTTTGTCACTAAATCTAATTCAAAGCATAAATCACAACGATAACTCAAACCAAATACTGCTTCACGCCTTACGGAAGCAGACACATCATCTAAAGCATTCAAAAGTACTGGTGGTACACGCGGATCATGAAAACTCGCTAGAGCCTCAATTGCAGCAAGACGTACAGCAACTTCTGCGTCTTTAGCTACCCTGATTAAGGGTGTAATTATTTCTTTGTGGCGGATATACGAGAGGGCTTGCACAGCCAATAAACATGTATCTTCATTGTTCAAGAAATCTGTTAAAGCGGGAATAGCGACAGGACCTACTTTCGCCAATGCTGTCGCTGCCATTGCCTTGATCTCTTCGTTATCGGTTTTCAATACTTCAGTTAAAGGCGCAATCACATCTGGACTTTTCATGTCTCCTAAGATTTGCGTTACAAAAGAGCGCAATTCTTCATCTGCGTCTTCATTCTCCAATATGTCGATAAGTGGTGCGATCGCAATTTTTCCAAGGTGGTTAAACACCTTAGCTATTTCCCAACGTTGCTGAAAATCCCCTAATGTTAAAACTGAAAGAGCCCATTCTAGAATATTGTCTAGATCATTATCAAATTTTAGATGTTGAACGTTTTCTGTAAGAAGCAACTGTTGCAGATAGTGTATGAGTGACGACCAATCAGCCGTATCATGTGCCGCTTGCGCTTGAACTAAAAGTGTGTTGATGTTATTCACAATTAGTAAATAATTAGTGGTCAGTTGTGAATTATCAGTTGTAGATTGTAACTACTAATCATTACCCAAGCCCACTGATACGAGAATTAAAGTCTGTCAATTTATCGGTCTTTGCAAAGAACAACACGATAAAAAACCGTGGTAACTCGGCTGAGTCCACGGTTTTTGGTGTAGTGTGAGGAGACTTAGTTAATCCTTATGATAAGCCCATCTCGTCTTGAGTTAGACACTCGTAACAGTTTTTGCAACAGAGTTATTTTTGTATACGATCCGTGCATTATCAAGCGTTCAATTCAAAGATATAGATTTTAATGAATATCGTTATAAAGTACGTTTGAGGTGATGGCTCCAAAAAAGACCATATAAACTATCGGGTCTGTAGCTATCTTAATGAGAATCAAGTTAATTATAAATATTTTCCAAACTTATAATGGAGACGACTCTCTTTCTCAAGAGGTTGTGTCCAGGCTATGTTTATACCTTTGAGTTTATAAAATCTTCTGCAACGGGACGAGTACTTAACTATTGCAAAGCTTGCTATTGAGCTTATTGGAGGATTCATGGTAGAAACGCATTGGTTCCATTAAACCGCGTGAAAGAACGTACGGTAAGGTTACAACGACCATCAACTCCCGTATAGTCCTCACAGTTAGCAATAAGCTGTTATATCTTCACCGCATTCATCAGCAAGATAACACAAAGCTTTGAAACGTAAACCGACCACTTCTTGATAAAGTGGATTTAACTTACACATTGGTGGAATGTGCAATAGTTTGCGGCCAAAAAGGCTGATGTCTCGTTCAAAAGGACATTGGGCAGGGATAAGTTTGCACAAGAGATGAGCCAATTTGGAATTATGAACTTCTATAGAATCTAACCACTGACGGACTGGTTGCAGTGGATCATTGTGGACCAAGATATGAGTAATGCTTGTCATGGCTATTTACCTCATGATTGCTGAATTTTAAAGTCTACTTTTGTTTAGTGGGTTTGAACTCTTCTCTATAAAGCTTTATAGATTGAGTTTTCTGAGATTATGCAGGTGTTGTCTGCTCTTTAGTTCCTTATTTGGGAACACTCTTAACTACAAGTTAGAGACCCAACATTCCAGACAAGGTTCCTGATATTTTGCTTTTTCTTTACCCATCTGCAACTAACTACTCTCAAAGTCAACAATAGCAACGCTTTTCTTACCTAAGATAGATTGACTACTTTATGTGACTTCTCTTTAAGATTATTACATATTTGTACACATGCCAAGTAAAACGGGAATGGCAACAAAGGAAAAAGCTTAGCTACAGCCATCCTCAAGCATTCGTAAGTGACAAGAATCCCGGTTTCTTGGCGAAAACGGAATTCTGAGGCTTTTCATTTTTACAATTTCTACACGGACTGCTATGGTAGCCAGCTAAATTTGAACTGACATATACATATGTCGTTAATATACTCATTGAAGTGGTTATGAGTATGAGTACACTTGGATAAAAGCTAGTTTTTGCCTAATTTAAACAATGAGTAATATTTATCTCGATAGACAGTTTTGATCTTTGACTTATACTTTTTTTCTATTCCCTTTTGCAATTTTCCTGAAGGGTTTAGGAAAAACACATTAGTAAATCCTGGGGATTTTTTAGGGATATTGCTGTTTTTTAAGAGCTGAAAGTGCACTTTTGGTTCTAAAAGATAGCTGAGTGAGAAAATATTTCCATAATTAATACCCAAATCATCACTTAGCAAAAGTGGGCGAGAAGTATGATTAATGATTTTTGCAACCTTTAGATTTCCGGAACTAACAACCTTACTCCACCAAGTCTCTGCTTGAGAGCTTACCGCCCCAGAAAATATACCACTGATAATAACTAATGCTGTAATCGTTTTCCAGATTCTGCGGCGTGACCAGTTTCCATTATATAATTGAGTAGCCAGCAAGTACGCAACCGCGAGTTGAATTCCTAAATAAGAAGGCATTAAATACCGCTCAGTTAGCGATCGATTTCCTCCCAAAATCAAATCTGGAAGCATGAGAGGTAATGCAGGTACTATGATCAGTGTGATAATAAATAACCAGGCTTGTGGGTGAGTTGTACGGCAAAGAAAATAAATTGCATATCCTACAAAGATGAAAAAAATTGGTGTAATTAAATAGCTTAAAGGATTTTCAAAGCCAAAGTTTAGATCAAAAAAAATACGGCTTAACTGCATAAGCCAAGATTGAATTACAGCCCACCAAGGAGACCTTGTTACTGTCTGGGCTGTTGAATCGTGAAATTTGGAAAAGTTAGCTAATACGACTAAAATCCAAGGTGTGAAGCTTAAAAAAGCAGTTAGTGATGCGATGCTATAAGCTTTTACTGTCTTATGCCAGTGGAATTTTTTCATAGTAACTATATAAATTCCATGAGCTACTGCTACGAATCCACTTAACAAAGATGTATAGAGACTGAGTGCTAACGTTAGTGCATAAATTCCCCATGTGAAGATACGCTCTTTTTCTAGCTGCCATTTGAATTCTAACCGTATTGCTCGTAACAGTGAGGCACTAGAAACTAGAATAGTGACTACCCATAGCATATATTCTCTTGCTTCTTGAGCGTAAATGAGCTGGATAGGAGAGACTGAGATGAGCGCGATCGCTAAATAGGGTAGTGATAACGGCACATTAAATAATTCACGGCATAGCCAATAAATGCATGGGAAAGCTAGCAAGCTAATAAACGCTGATAAACTTCTAATTGCCGTGACTGAACTCCCAAAGATTTGTACCCACAACCGAGTTATTACATAATAAAGTGGTGGATGTTGCGGATCTTCTACTGCCAGAGATTTAATAGTGTCACCTAAATTTTTTTCTGGGTTCAAACTTTGAAACTTAGCAAAAGCTTCTCTAGTAATTACACGCTCATTAAAGATTTGCTTTGTCACTTCAGCAACTGTGTACCCGGTTACCCGTAGTGATGTATAAATTTCATCATGCCAATACACTTTAGTGCCTAGGTTATAGAAGCGAAAAAATATCCCTACTATCAACACGACAATAATGAAAAACCGCAACCAATCGGGGGCAAATTTGAAATGCCTCATAGCTAGTTGTCGAAAGAAGTTATAGAAAATGACTCAGGCAATAGTGATTACTGGTGGCTACTAGTTGATAACTGCAAAAAGCATCTTGGTGGGATGTATAACTCTCATGATTTAAGCTCAAATTACTCAAATATGTTAATTTTTGTGACGAAAATAACTGATTTTTTTACAATTGAAATTTCAGATTATTGCTAAAAGCATAAGCCCCTCCTCATTTCTCTAGTGGAGGGGTTGTTATGGCTGAAATAATCTCGTCGTTGTGCTCATCTGGACCAACAACTAGCACAACTTAAAATTAATAAATGAAGAGACTCCCAAAGGCATGCACATGATTATATGCCTTGATGTTTGCTGAGAGATGACCCACACAACTATCATGACGGATATCTCCATCAATTTACGTTGTGACTGTTATTATAGCGAACCCTGGTTCCTGCCCAGTGCAGTTTCTCACGCAAAGTCTTATAGTACGAATTGTTTTCCCGTAGAATAATAAACTTAGCTCGAGGTTCTGCAATTCGCACATCAACACGGTGTCCTGGCCAAATTGAAGTCGCCAATACACCATCCATCCACAGCTTGGTACTTAAATCGTAATCTCCCAAAGGCCAAATGCTAACGACACAACCAGGGGGTAAAACAATGGGACGGCTAGAAAGACTCATTGGACAAATGGGAGTGACAATCATTGCTTCCATGCCATCATGTAAAATTGGACCATTGGCAGAGACTGTGTATCCTGTGGAACCTGTTGGTGTTGCAACAATCAACCCATCTCCTACGTATTGATCTATGACCTCACCATCTATTTCCATCTCTAAGATTGAGGTAATCATGCGGTCAGCAGAAGCAGGTTTGACGCACATTTCATTTAAAGCAAGATAGCGTTCACTCACTGGTTCCAAGTTTGTGCTATTGCCCTCAAATACTGCTGCTTGTAACATCATTCGCCGTTGGACAGCGTAGCGATCTTCTAAGAGCCGATCCCAAACTTGTTCTGTATCCTGAAATTCTTCCACTGACTCAGTAAGAAACCCCAGATGACCTCCCACATTCACTCCCAAAATTGGGATACCAGCTGGGGCTAAGTGTCTTGTAGCAGTTAAAACAGTACCATCACCACCAAGTACCAAAGCTAGATCAATTGGTTGGGTAGCCGAAGCCAAAAATACTGGATAAGGATTATCTTTGGGTCCACTCGGTCCCATAAGCACATGGCACTGGCGGTGTTCTAGTTGTTTAGCACAGATTTCTGCCCAGCGTTTGCTTTGAGAATCTCGTGCTTTATAAGCAATAATGACATGCTTGAGTTCCACAGAACTACCATTTGAGGAGGTTAAACTGCTCCATATCGACAGTATCACGATTGCGATAAATGGCCAGCACGATCGCCAAACCGACTGCTGCCTCAGCTGCCGCTACGGTAATAATAAATATGGTAAAAACCTGACCCTTAATCACTACTGGGTCTAGGTAGTTAGAAAATGCCATTAAATTCAAATTAATGGCATTGAGTAGTAACTCAATCGACATCAGCACTCGTACGGCATTACGGCTTGTAATCAAGCCATAGATGCCAATACAAAATAAAGCTGCTGCCAATAGTAGAAAATACTGGATTTGCATGAATCGTTGTTAGTTGTTGGTTGTTGTCATTTGTTAAGTATTAACTGTTAGCCGCTAACTGTTAACACAATTACTGAATGTTGCGGTCAGCATCACCCGCTGATATAAGTTCTCTAGGACGTTCTGGCAACGTCAAAACGGGTTGTTGTTGAGTGGGTGATATTGCCTGCTCTGGTAAATACTCACGACGTGCCAAAATGATTGCTCCTACCATTGCCATTAATAGCAAAACGGAAGCTACTTCAAAAGGCAATAAAAAGTCGCTGAAAAAATGCTGCCCGATGACAACTATTGAGTCTTTAGTGGGAATAGCACTTGAGATTGACCAGGGTGTTGTCAAAATCATCGTACTCAAAAGCGCAAACAATCCTAAACTGACTACACCTGTGAGGGCTTTACGTACCCAGACAGTAGGGAACGGAACAAAGTTCTGGCGCTTGTTTACTAACATAATCGCAAACAAAATAAGTACGTTAACTGCGCCAACATAAATTAGCAATTGTGCTGCTGCTACAAAATCAGCATTTAGGAGAATGTACATCCCAGCAATGCTAACGAACACGCCTCCTAGCAAAAAAGCAGAATATACGATGTTGTCAAACAGTACTACACCTAGTGCTGAGCCAATCATCATTACAGCTAGTAAGCCAAATGAAACAAGCTGTACTCCTTGCGCTAAATTCACTTTTTTTGTCCTTAGTCACTGGTCATTTGTCATTGGTCATTAGT
>JAJPJF010000520.1 GCA_021324415.1 Nostocales cyanobacterium Centralia_MAG_434 | reverse complement strand
GAAACAACTTACCAGACCGATAAGATTTACCCTTGAGCGGATGTACATGGTGACATCTCGAACAGGTTTGGGACGTGTAGGCGGGTGGAACAAAAACAACGGGGACACCTGCGATATTGGCTTTGTATTCAACAAACAACCGCAGTTGGTAAAAAGCCCAATTGTTAGTCCGACGTCGTTCTGTTTTAGAACGTGGTTTTTCGTTAAGTGATTCCCTGATATTCGTCAAGTCCTCAAATGCCAAAGCGCAATTGCACTTTTTGGCTTGAGTAACCAACTGTTTGGATATATTGTGATTCAGCCACTTTTGAAAGCGTTGTTCTCTCCCAGAAAGCCTTCTCAACAGTTTACGAGAACTGCGAGTGCGTTTGGATTGAACATTTGCTCTAACTTTGCTGAATCGCTCACGGGTAGATTGAATCTTCTCCCCACTCCACGCTTGACCTGTGGATGTGGTTGCAATATTGCGTCTACCCAAATCCACCCCAATCACCTTGGGTGTTTTCCCTGTTGGTTCTCCTTCAATCTCAACACAAATATTGATGTAGTAATCACCGTTGTTAGTCTTATTCAAGGTCGCCGATGTGGGTTTTTGTCCCCGCAACAGCGCCAACTGATAATTGCCAATCAGCAGTTTAAACTTTTTGCGTCCACTTATCAGAGTTACCCCAACCGACTGCGATTCCTCGATATATTCAAATGTGCGAACATCGAGGCTTATGGAAGTTGGTCTAAACTTGTGGATTTGTTTAACCGCTTTGGCATTTCCAATCACTCGTCGAATCGCTTGACAAACGTGATTGGCTTTCAACCCTGTCGATTCCCGAACAGAGTGATAGACCAAGTGATGCAATTTGGTTGTATTCCAGCAATTGCGTTCAACAGCAATCTCCAATATCTGATTGCATGCATCTGCAAATCTATCCAAGGTGCAGTCAATTTCTTGACGCGACTCTTGGAGGACTTGAAGCTTACATTTAACTGATATTGTCTGCATTGTGGATGACTTGAAACTCATCCTATTGTAACAAACAAGATAGCAAAAACACGGATGTTCATACAATCTTTACAGGAGATAGGGAATTGCTTAACTGTCCCCACTCCCTTATTGACCTGCGGTCATTTTCCGTCGGGGAACGTCTCGCAATTCCCCCGTTTTTCCTTCCCACCCTATAGAGGGATGGGGTATCCAAACGGGAGGTTTTGTTAAATGTTCTAGTTGCTATAGGAACAGTTTTGTTTAGATTATGATATAATGTCAAGCTAAAATAGTCCTCAATAATTATTTTCTGTTTTTTGCTATTATTATTTACTTTAGGTCTAATAAATTAAACAAAACTAATTGATTGATTTAAGATAGTCCTCAAGGCTTGTCATTTGGTCCTAAGATTTAGCAAAACTCAACGAAATAAGGAGTTGTTTCCAAAGCTTGTTGCTTTTGGAGGATGCTTAGAATTGCAGACATTCCCCTAATATAGGTATTAAAATTGAGACACACAAGTCGAAAATGATCACCTTGGGCGTTTATGCTAACACGCAAGACGCGCTGGATTAAAAAAATTAGAAATGACTCCATAAAAATCAGTTATGCAAAACTTAGGCGGCTTACAGACAACAACTAAAAATTTAGAGCTTTTTCACGTACAAACCGACACTTCTTTCGACTTACCACAGAATTTCGCTGCCATTCGTATTGGTAAACCGAAGCAACAATTTATACCAGATATTGATGTTTCTGAGTTGCCAAATGCTGACTACGTTTCACGACTACATGCAGAGATTCAGGCAGAAAAAAATTCTTACTACATTGTAGATATGGGAAGTTCCAATGGTACATATCTTAACAATATCAGGATCAACCCAAAACAGCGCTACCCACTCAACCTGGGAGACAAAATAGACTTGGGTCACGGAAGCAAAGTTACCTTTATATTTCTAAATAAACAGCCAATAGTACATCAATATGATACTATACTCAACAATCCGCCCACAGTCCTTCAAATTGAATTGCTCCCCACTAACCCACCAAATGCGTTGGATCGTGTCAACAGGTTTGTAGACTTAGTGGGGCAGGTATTGAGCGAAAATTTACGTTCTCTCAAAAGATTACTCAAGAGATAGTGAATTGAGCTTTTGCAGCAGAAGTCCCGCGTACCTACAGGATGAGAGTGGGCGTCGGGAAGAATGAGGGCGAGTCGAGGTCGGGTGGTTGATCTATGTGTTCGCGCAGGGTGCGGCAAGTTGGGTGCGGGAAAGAACACAACTGAAAATATCTATCTGTAAATATTGCTATTCCGGTAGTTAGTGATTATGCCGTCACTGCTAGCTTTTGTGCCATATCCATCAGGATTTGTTGAGAATTGTGTTCCGCTTCATCTGCATTAGGCCGAAGTTGGACATAAGTACCATCTGAGTGTAGTTCCCAAGCCTGGCGGTTATCCGTTAGCATAATGCTCAGTATTTGTTTTAAATCTTTAACAATCTCTGGATCTTCTACAGGAGTGACGGCCTCTACTCTTCTATCTAAGTTGCGAGGCATCCAGTCAGCACTGCCAATAAACATCTCTTCCTGTCCATGATTTTGGAAATAAAAGATGCGGGAGTGTTCTAGATAACGGCCAATAATGCTGATAACACGGATATTTTCACTCACACCTTCAAGGTTTGGCCTCAAACAGCAGATACCCCGCACAATGAGGTCAATTTGCACCCCAGCCTGAGAAGCTTCATAGAGTGTTGTAATGATTTGTGGGTCAACCAGAGAATTCATCTTGGCAATAATACGACCACCATGACCCTTTTGGCTATGTTCTATCTCGCGCCGGATTAAGGAGATTATGCGATCGCGCATATTTGTAGGAGCTACTAGCAGTTTGTTGAAAGACTGCTTGCGTGAAAACCCAGTCAAGTAGTTAAATATGTCTGTTAAGTCAGCGCCTAAGTCTTCTCGACAACTAAACAGTCCAATATCAGTGTACAATTTAGCAGTTTTTGAATTGTAGTTACCTGTACCTATGTGGAAATATCGACGGATCTGCTCTCCTTCTTGGCGCACTACCAAGATGATTTTGGTATGAGTTTTTAGACCCACCACACCATACACCACATGCACGCCAGCTTTTTCTAACTGAAGTGCCCAATTAATATTATTTTCTTCATCAAATCGAGCTTTCAACTCCACCAAAGCAACAACTTGCTTGCCATTCTGTGCTGCTGTCATCAAGGCTTTAACAATTGGGGAATCACTAGAAGTGCGATATAGTGTGATCTTGAGAGCAAGTACATTGGGGTCAGAAGCAGCACAGGTAACGAACTGCTCTACGGATGCTGTAAAGGAAACATAAGGATGATGCACCATCAAATCCCGTAAACGGATCACTGAGAAAAAGTCATTGGTATCCTCCATGTTCCCTAAAGTTGCTTGAATGTTCAACTCATTAACCCGTTTTAGGTAAGAAGGAGTCACAGGAGTCCAAGGTGGGTCTTTGAGTTCAGGAAGAGGTAATGCCATCAAAGACATTAAGTCCTTCAAATTCAGTAAACCTTCCAGGTCATAAACATCTGTCTGCTTTAACTCTAGCTCTTTCATAAGCATTTCTCGGATGGCTTTTGAGGCGTTGGCTTGAATTTCAAGACGCACAACAAAACCATCGACCCGACGTTTGCGGACTTCTTGTTCCATCGCAAGTAACAAATCATCTGCTTCATCCTCCTGTACAGGAAAATCAGCATCACGGGTAATCCGAAAGAAGTAGTACTCCTGAATTTTCATTCCAGGGAACAATAACTCTAGATTATGTGCAATCACTTGTTCTAAAGGTACGCCAGTCCAAATACTTGGCTTGTTGTTCAACTCCTGTAAATCTTGCGGAACAGCAATAAATCGAGGTAAGATACTAGGTACTTTTACTCTAGCAAAACGTTCTATCTTAGTTTCAGGATCTTGAACTATCACTGCCACATTTAGGCTTTGATTAGAAATGCGTGGAAATGGATGTCCTGTATCAACCGCCAACGGTGTCAAAACGGGAAAAACCCGCTGTTGGAAGTATCGTTGGAAATATACGCGTTGATCCTGACATAAATCTATGTAGTTAAGAATGTGAACACCATGTTTAGTTAATTGAGGACGTAGTTCTTGCTCAAAGTAACGGTGTTGCAATGACACCATTGGACGAAGGGACTGGCTAATTGCGTCTAACTGTTCTTGGGGTGTGCGCCCATCGGGAGTCAATTGACTGACGTTTGCTTCTACCTGTTCCATAAGCGCCGAAACTCGAATCATGAAAAATTCATCCAGATTGGAGCTAAAAATTGCTATGAACTTTAAACGCTCCAGAAGTGGAGTTCGAGAATCTAATGCTTCATGTAGCACTCGGTTATTGAATTCCAGCCAACTCAGTTCACGATTAAAATAATATTGAGGATCGCTAAGATTAATAGTTTGTTTGTTTTCTTTAATTTTAGCCATAATCACTAGCCCTAAAAAAATTTATTTTCCTCTTTTAAGAAGAGAAAAGACGTGTTAATAAGTGAATGGAAAGCGATCCTAATTGATGCTTAGTAATTTTCAATTCTTAAAAAAGAAGTTTCTTAAAGAGACTAACTTTCTTGATTTTTACGAAGAATATAGCATTATCATATATTGAGCTTAAGGAAGAAGTGACAGTAATTTCGGCTAGCAAATTACCGATTTCTCATAGTTGAGCATAGTTGAGTTATTTTAAGTTAAAACTCTTTAATTTAAAGATGAATTAAATTGATATTAATTTCAGATTAAGTAGCTACACGCAGATTCAGTCCACTCTCTTCAGCAATGTTTATAGCTTGTTCTATACCAATTCTCCAGAGAGCACCCATTTTGGAATAAGTAGTGCGAGTGTCTCGCTCGCGTGATATATTTAGCGAACAAGATGTGAGTGCAAAGCACACGCTTCGCGAACGCACTACAAAATCAATCTGCCAAATCGGGATGCACGCATTTTCCATGCCCAACCCTAACGCATAATTATTGATTCTCACAAACATAATAGCGAATCTCACTCTGTGGGAGTACTTAAGGCACTCCACAAAAGAGCAGTTCAATTCTATGGTGGATATTAATGCCTACTACAAACCTGAGTGTAAAAGCGAGTATAGCAATCATTGCTTACATTGACTTCATACATATGGTAGAGCTTCGATAGAAGCAAAAAGAGGCAAGAACTTGCGTTGTGACATCTGTGCTGAAGATCTCTATGAACATCAAAACCGTATCCACACAGCCTTTTAGCGACCAAAAACCTGGCACTTCTGGTCTTCGCAAACGAGTGACAGTGTTTCAAAAGCTTCATTATTTAGAGAACTTTGTCCAGTCCATCTTTGATAGTCTTGAAGGGTACCAGGGACAGACCCTAGTTGTTGGTGGTGATGGTCGTTACTACAATCGTCAGGCAATCCAGACCATATTAAAAATGGCAGCCGCAAATGGTTTTGGTAAGGTACTTGTGGGTCAAGGTGGCATTCTATCCACTCCAGCAGCCTCCTGTGTCATTCGCAAGAACCAAGCTTTTGGTGGAATTATTCTTTCTGCCAGCCATAATCCAGGAGGACCAGAAGGAGATTTTGGAATTAAATATAACATTAGTAACGGGGGGCCTGCTCCTGAAAAG
>JAJPJF010000036.1 GCA_021324415.1 Nostocales cyanobacterium Centralia_MAG_434 | reverse complement strand
TTTAGTAACATAATAAAATATGCATAATTAATTGGGGTATTCCTTAATTAGAGTGTAAACACTTGTACTCATATTACTCATGACTCGCCTCACGTTAGTGAGAGCGGGATTTTTTTGAAGAAGGCAGCGTGAGCTGGAGGCAGAGGGCAGAAGGTCATTCTCCAGATGGGGTCGTTGTCCCCATCTGATTTGAAGCACCCAAAACAAGTGTTTGGTTTCCAATTTGCTTTTAGAAAAATGGGCAGCCTTCTTGGTCGATTTGTTAGTGTTCAAACTAGGCGCGTTTTGTTATAAAGCTGCCCATTTTTCTCAATTTACACTCGGCAGGGGACTTAAACCCAAGGCTTCCCTGAGGTGCAAGAGAGTTCCCTTGCACCTCGGGGAAGGAATAAATTTCTTCTGCCATCTGCCCTCTGCCATCTGCCTTTCCTGTTAAAAAAAGTCCTTTGTGTGATCAAAATCATATGAAAAGTAGACATAAATGAGTATTTTAACATTACAAATGCTGTATCTTAATTTGATTAAGCATGTATCAGAGGCATTTACCCTTAGTGTTGGGCTAAGGGTTTTTCCTTAGGGAGAGCCAAAAAATAAAATGATTGCGCCTTTAGTAGTTGATTTGTGAGGGAGCCGATGCTGAGAAATTGGGCAGCCTTATTACATAACTAATTAGTCAGAACACGGAGCCTGAGCCACCAGAAAAGAGCAGCCTTATTACAAAACGCTCTTAGTCTGAACACGAACGGGTTAACTGAGGAAGGTTGCTCTTTTTCTTGCGGCAAATTCGATACCAACTGATCAACCACAGAAGGCTGCCTAATTTCAAGTGGCAAAATGAAGAGAGCACAGTAGGTTATTCGTGGTAATGAGGCGCAATCATTTTATTACGCCTTAAGTGCCTTAGCAATCGAAGTTGAAATCATCACCTCGAGAATGCGATCTAGATCACTTACATAGAGTGTTTAAATCAAGCCAATAAATTGATAAAAATGTATATTAAACAGGAGTTGGATAAAATGGAAATTAGTCTGCCCTCAGTTAAATACTGAGGGTTTTTCGCAATTCCTTGTTCTGCATCCTGCTGTCCCTAAAAACCTATTAGGCACTTAAGGCGTAATAAAATGTCCAATAGTGCAAGAGCCAATAAGGCCCTTGCCCCTACTGTCGAGTATCAAGTATTGGGCGGGATTTGACGACATAATAAAAGCCGTCCTCCGACACTGGACGGCTTGGTAACACATCTTATCTATTTTTCTTGTCTTTAGATTTTTGACAGATGACTTACCAACAACCTAATGAGATTATTCTTTATCCGTTTACATCATTAAGCCTACTTTATTACCAGTCAATTACCCACATAGGGTAATCCTAGGATGGTAAAAATTACTTAATAGCATAAAATAAGCAGCTATTTATCCTGATAAATGATTCTTAGAAATTCTTTAGCACCTAATTCTCTTGAAAAACTGAGGATAGCTAGCAAAAGTGCTATACATTAAAGGCTTTGTCTACAATAAGTACAAAAACTATTATGGTCAAACTAAACAAGGGGCAACTTCAAAAAACGGAAAAAGCATTGCTAGAGGCACAGAAACAGACTTTACTCTTTGTTAAACCAAAATCAACAGAGGAACCAAAAGCACACCAAGAAGTAACCACGGAATCTGTAGCCAAAGTAGAGCCCATAGCACAGCCACAGGAAACAGCCCCAAGGTCTATAGAACGACCAAAGCCCATAAAGAAATTACCTGTTAAGAAGCCTGTTGTAGAGTCATACGAAGCTACACAAGAGCAACAGAAGCCCGAGGAAGCACAAGCGGAGCAAGAGGGGCAAGAGCAATCATCATCACTATTTCAAGCTGTTGGGATTATATCAGGTACTATCCGATTTAATGAATATGGCAAGACCTTGATTACTTTGGGCAATAAAGAATACCCGTTGTACTGCGTTTCCAATAAAAATAAGCGCAAAGCCTATGAGGGATTGCTTAAGGAAATGGCAAACACTGGTGTATATAACCAACGGTTGATAGTTTACCCGCGAATAACGCACTACCCCAAAAAAGAGCAGCTGCATCAAGTTAGCTTTCAAGTAGTTGGTTTTGATAAAGGTCGCTTGAATGAGGGTGTCACCGCAGAGCTTGAAGACTTTCAATTCAAGCTTTGTGGGCTTTGGCAGTTTATCCCTGTCTGCCAAACACCCTGTATCACAGTACTGAAGAATTTTACTCCTGAGCGCTTAGAATACATCAAGCGAGAGGATACTTCATCACTATCTAGAATGATGTTTATGAAGGCATCTCATGTGCCCGTGCTTTGGAGAGATGCCCCAGTAAAGCCCTTTAGGTTTAACCCCAAAGCCCCAAAAGAACAACAGGGTCATGCTTCATTTGTGGAGATAAAAGCAAGGTTTTTGCCTGGCCGGGATGTCTTTGGTTTTGATTCCTTAATCGCTCCTCCTACCGATAAACCACCCAAATTCTTTAAGGTCCGTAAGGAAGATAAGGCAGAAGCGCTCAGGACAATAAGCAAAATTAAAGCTGAAAAAGCAACCAGAAAAGATAATCAATAATTACCCCATTCATAAAAATGAGGCTTACCCCATCAATAAAACAAATGATTTATAAATTGCATCACTTAATTAATGCCCCTGCTCCCTACTGCCCAAACGGCTCCGCTTTTACTTTGCTTTAAACCGTATTCTACCCAGGTTCTTAAGCCGTAGAAATTACCAGCACCTATAAAATTAGTTGTAGCCGCAAAGCTCTTAACTGTTCTACTTTCCAAGATGATGTACTTAGGAAATAATATAGTCCTTGATAGTTATCCAATGCGACAATTTTTGCTATTTCTGGGAGGCTTTTTCGTTTTAAGTCCGAAATACATCCTATATGTAAATACTTAAAAGATTCAAAGCTCCTAACATCTGAAAACAGGTTTTCATACCATAGACAATATTCGTCCACAAATTTGACGGTTTCTATGGAATGCGATCGCTAAATTTCTATGCTGTTGTACTCAACGAAGAGATATAATAACCCATCACTCTATCAACTTCTATGTGATTGTGTCTAATAATTTGACATTCTGATTCAACTCTAATGACAGTTGTGAGAATAGACCAAGACCGTACCATCTAGGCAACTGCGATTGCCCTCTGCGCAGAGCGTAATCGCCGCCATTGGAGCACTTCTAAGATGCACATTTTGTAATCCTTATGTGGCAATAGTTTTGATCATGGAAGAAAAATGTGCTTCTTGCACATATTGCTGGTTCTAAAAGGGCGTTATTTAGAAGCTCATATCAATCACAATTTCTCAAATTCTCAGTCACCCCTGCGCTACAACTGGCTTCAAAAAATCAGTAAAAGCACAGAGGTGGCTACAAAAAATTAGTGTAAAAATAATATAGTGCTAAACATGCACCTCGCTTATGCGCATCAGAGATTAGAAGACATAAGCATGGTCTAGTTACTTAGTACCATGCTTTTCTCTTGAAAGCTTGGATAAATGTCTAAGTACGCAAGTGTTCTGATATGACTGGTATTATTTAGAATCTTGTAGTTACCTCAAATCTTGTAGTTACCTCAGTATTTTTACTAAAAATTCTGGTTCTTTCGGTAGTTTTATGGTGATTGAGGATTGATCCTAACAAAACCCTTACGGGGCAAGAGTTATAAGGAATTATGCTCTTGTTTTAAATGAAATGCTTACAGG
>JAJPJF010000370.1 GCA_021324415.1 Nostocales cyanobacterium Centralia_MAG_434 | reverse complement strand
TAAATTTGCTCTGTGTAACAATGCAGCCATATTGTTGTAAAAAGGCAAACATATGTATTGTGGATGCTGCAAACTACTGGCATCAGGGTCTTTTTCTCCAGTTAAATGCACGATCCAAGCGCCTGCATCACACCAAGCCGGAACACATCCACGCACCAACTTATTAAGAGCAACTGCACCCTGACTACCACCAAAGACTACAATTAAGGGAACGTGATCAGGAATAGGTAAATCCAGCGATGCTGCAATTCCCTCATCTAGAAATTGAGAACGTACTGGAGTCCCCGTATAGACAGTTTTGGCGCGAGGCAAATATTTTGCAGCGACTTCAAATCCCACTGCTACCACACTACACCAAGGTCCAAAGAAGCGAGTTACCTTACCTGGTAGGGCATTTGACTCATGAAGAATGACGGATATACCCAGAGAACGTGCTGCAATGACAGCAGGTCCAGCAATATAACCGCCAGTCGTAAACACAGAGTCAAATTTCCCTTTTTGCAGAATTTTCCTGACTTGTAGAACTGAACCAATCAGTTTCCCTAAGATGCGAACAGACGAAAGTCCAAACCCTTGCTGAAACCCTTCAACTGCAATAGTAGTCAAGGGATATTGCTGGGGAACCAATTGAGTTTCTAGCCGATTGGGGACACCAAGCCATTCGATTTGATAATCTGGCAATTGATCAGCCAGTGCGATCGCAGGAAACAAGTGTCCACCAGTACCACTAGCAGCTATTAGTAATCTTTTCGGAGCTTGTACCATTAACCCTACCGTATTAGCACCTAGCTTCACTAAGATAAAACAATTTCCCTGCCTTGTCTCTAGTCAAATTGCCAAATAACCTATCACCAATGTACAACTTCATTACTTTAATACTTAGACGTTTCTTGCAATCATCCGCCAGCCGTTGGGTGATTTTATTCTTTCTCACCATGGGTTTAGCCAGTGGATGGAAACAGGCTCAAGCAGATACTCCTGAAAATGCACCATCCCAATTGCGAAACCTATTAACACAGATTGATACAGCTGCAACCCAAGGAAATGTCAAAAGTGTGCTACAGTTCTACAGCCCTGATTTTACTCAAGGGGATGGATTAAATCGTCAAACTTTAGAACAAGCCTTGATTTCACTTTGGAAGCGCTATCCTCAGTTGAAATACAATACTCAGTTACAATCTTGGCAATCGCAAGGTAACGCCATTGTTGCCGATACAGTGACAACGATAACTGGTTCACCCTCCGCAAACAGTAACCACTTGGCTCTCAATACTACAATCACATCGCGTCAGCGCATTGTGAATGGAAAAATTGTTCACCAGGACATTTTGTCTGAACGTACTCAACTCACCTCTGGTCCCAAACCTCCTCGTGTGGAGATTAAGTTACCACAGCAAGTCAAAGTTGGAGAGCAGTTTAATTTTGATGCGATCGTCCAAGAGCCTCTAGGTGATGATTATCTATTAGGAGCAGCCTTAGAAGAACCAGTTGAACCAAACAAATATCTCAATCCTACACCTGTAGATTTAGAATTACTGACAGCAGGCGGACTTTTCAAAGTTGGACACGCACCATCCACCCCTGGCAGTCAATGGCTTTCTGCAGTGATTATGCGGGGAGATGGGATGACAATGGTAACACAGCGTATGCAGGTTGTGAATAAGTAGTTAGGAGTGGGCATAGGGCATGGGGTGTAGGGTGTAGGGTGTAGGGTGTAGGGTGTAGGGTGTAGGGTGTAGGGTGTAGGGTGTAGGGTGTTTGCTCCTCTGCTCCCTTCCCTTGTCCCCCTTGTCCCCCTTGTCCCCCTTGTCCTCCTTCTCTCCCTTGTCCCCCCTGTCTCCCTTCCCTTTTCTGTTTAGTCGCCAAATTTTTACAGGCTCTTCTGATGATTTCAGTTCAAAATCAAGTTGTATTATTGACTGGTGCAAGTAGTGGTATTGGGGCTGCTTGTGCTAAAACATTCGCAAGTGCAGGTGCAAAACTGATTTTAGCTGCACGAAGGTGGGAACGTTTACAACAGTTGCAAGATGAGCTTATCGAAAAGTTTGATGCCAAGCCTCAACAAATCTATTTGTTACAGTTAGATGTGCGCGATCGCTCTGCTGTAGAATCTGCCATATCTAACCTTTCTCCCTCTTGGTCTGACATTGACATTCTGATTAATAATGCCGGTTTGAGTCGTGGTCTAGATAAACTCTACGAAGGCAAAATCCAAGACTGGGAGGAAATGATTGATACTAATATTAAAGGTTTACTTTACCTTACCCGCGCTGTTGTTCCTGGAATGGTAAGTCGTGGTCGTGGTCATGTGGTAAATTTGGGTTCCATTGCTGGACATCAAACATATCCTGGTGGTAACGTCTACTGTGGTACCAAAGCTGCTGTGAAAGCTATTTCCGAAGGATTAAAACAAGATCTCTTAGGAACACCTGTGCGAGTGACTTCCGTTGATCCAGGTATGGTGGAAACAGAATTTAGCGAAGTGCGCTTTCATGGTGATAGAGAACGCGCTGAAAAAGTTTACAAGGGAGTGACCCCTTTGACACCAGATGATGTTGCCGATGTGATATTTTTTTGTGTCACTCGACCACCTCACGTTAATATCAACGAAGTTATCCTCATGCCAGTTGACCAAGCCAGCGCAACCTTGGTTCACCGACAAACATAACAGTTAGCAGTCAACAGTAACCAGTTACCAGTGATCCCATTTTCCTAACTGATAACTGATAACTGATAACTGATAACTGATTTTCACTCCCACTCGATGGTTCCAGGCGGCTTTGAAGTGATATCGTAGACCACTCGGTTAACGCCTTTGACCTCATTCACAATTCGGTTGGAAATCACTTCCAGCACATCATAAGGTACACGCGCCCAATCAGCGGTCATACCATCTTCACTTTGTACAATTCGTAAAACAATCGGATAAGCATAGGTTCTTTGATCGCCCATAACACCGACACTACGAATGGGTAGCAAAACAGCGAAAGCTTGCCAGTAATTGTGGTATAAACCGCGTTGGTTAATTTCTTGACGTACAATCAAATCGGCATCACGCAAAATATTTAATCGTTCAGCCGTAACCTCTCCTAGAATACGAATTGCTAAGCCAGGACCAGGAAAAGGATGCCGTTGAACAATTTCTTCTGGCAAGCCAATAGCACGTCCGACTTTACGAACTTCATCCTTAAATAGTTTGCGCAAAGGTTCTACAAGCTTGAATCTCAGATCTTTTGGCAAGCCACCGACGTTGTGATGGCTCTTAATTTTTACTGCCACCCGTTCCCCAGTTTGGGGATCAACGTTGGTATCAGCTGACTCGATCACATCTGGATACAGTGTGCCTTGAGCCAGATAATCAAAAGGACCAAGATCCTTAGATGTTTCTTCAAATACACGGATGAATTCGTGCCCGATAATTCTACGTTTTTCCTCGGGATCAACAACACCAGCTAATGCAGATAGAAAGCGATCGCGAGCATTCACATATTCTACGGGGATGTGAAACTGCTCGGAAAAAAGCTTGAGTAATCTCTCTGGCTCATACTTTCGCATAAAGCCTTGATCGATAAACACGCAAGTTAATTGCTCTCCAATTGCTTTATATAGCAGGAACGCTAGCGTAGAAGAATCTACTCCTCCTGAAAGCGCCAGAAGAACTCGTTTGTCGCCAACCTTAGCACGAATTTCCCGAATAGACTCTTCAACAAAGGCAGCAGTTGTCCAGGTAGGTTCGCATTCGCAGATGTGGTAAACAAAATTGCGGATGAGCGCAATACCTCCTACAGAATGCACCACTTCTGGGTGAAACTGGACACCATACAATTTCTTTTCATGATGGGCAATAGCTGCACAAGGAGTATTTTCTGTATGTGCTAGCAATTCAAAACCTGGTGGTATCTGAATGACTGAATCTCCATGACTCATCCACATAGTTGTGCCATCTTCAACGTTGGTCAACAAGTCTGTGGGATCGTCTATGTATAGAGATGCTTTACCATACTCACCTCGATCAGCCTTGGCTACTTTTCCGCCTAAATTCTGTACCATCAGTTGCATGCCGTAGCATACACCGAGAACTGGAATTCCCAAATTCCATATTTCTGGGTCACAATGAGGAGCACCATTGTCATAAACTGAATTGGGACCACCAGAAAGGATAATTCCTTTGGGGTTCAATTTCCGTAGTTGCTCTATTGTGGTGCGATAGGAAAGAACTTCAGAATAAACTTGAGTCTCACGAATTCTACGGGCAATCAGTTCAGAATACTGAGAACCAAAGTCAAGAACGACAATCATTTGGCGATTAAGTCGTCCCAAAGATTGAGCTTGTTGTGAGACTTCTTCAGTTAGTAGAGTCACCGCTGTGTTCATGTGGGCCGCGTCCGGATAGCAGGATAAATTGTCTATATAGGGTCTAGCTGACACTATTTCTGTGGCTAATTAGGCTTTTTACCATTAAGCAAAAGCTACACACCTGTTGAGTGCGTCTGCCTAGTCAATAAGAGAAAAACTTAGCCTAAAAAATTATTAATTTTAGATAGTTCAAGATTATTTATAGTAAATTAACACAATTTGGCAAATAGCGTACAGACATTTTTGCTTTGATATTTTTGGGGAGACAAGGGAGACAAGGGGGACAAGGGAGGGAAGGGGGACAAGGGAGACAAGGGAGACAAGGGAGACAAGGGAAGGGAGCAGAGGAGCAAACACCCTACACCCTACACCCTACACCCCATGCCCTATGCCCCTACTTCTGATAACAAAACTTGCATAGCTTCCCAAGAGAGTTCTTGTTGGATGTACCTAGGTGCTTCAGGGTTGTAAGGGCTTGCTACTCGATCTATGCCAATAATTTTGGCCTCATCCGATAGCACAGGTACATCTGGATCGTAAGCAGTTGAGTGCATCAAAGAACTAGAAAAGCCTTTGAATATCGCAATTTGATCTTGCTCACCGGCAATTTCTACCTTGACGAGTAGAACTTCTTGAGGGCGTTTGGCTGTATATTGTTCTAAACGCTTACTAATAGAATGAGTCATCACACCCCTTCATGAGCCTCTATTGTGTGGCTGAGCGTCCTTGCTTGCCTAGTTTTACCAAAATAAAATAACTTAAGCACAGGACATAAGCTATTAAACCTACAATAGCAAGAAAGCCAAGAAACCCAGGCTTGGTATTGGGGTGGAAATAGTCTTTAAAGAGTAATGCTGGCTCGAGCCAGACACGACAGTAGGAACTTGTGATTCCATTTTTTGGAAAAGCACAAACCAAAAAAGGGATTGAGGCGAGTGCGCCCAAAATACAATAAACAGTCGCAGCCCAACGCCAAGAAGTGAAAACGAGCTTTAACGGTCCATTGGATTGATAG
>JAJPJF010000048.1 GCA_021324415.1 Nostocales cyanobacterium Centralia_MAG_434 | reverse complement strand
TTGCAACTATCCTGTGATAATTGCTGGCTATGTCATACTAATAGGTGAAAGTTAATTCGGCGACCGCGTTTGTTTTTAGTATTGACGGGCTTGTTCCTTTTGGTATTTACAGACTTTTCTCCGAAACTTAAGTTTCTATACCTTTATGATTTCGGAGACAATTTATGTCAGTTTATGTAGGCAATCTTTCTTATGAAGTGACAGAAGATAGTTTGAATTCGGTTTTTGCAGCATATGGTTCTGTGAAGCGGGTTCAGCTACCTACTGACCGTGAAACAGGTCGTGGACGTGGCTTTGGTTTTGTGGAAATGGGTACAGATGCAGAAGAAACAGCTGCTATTGAAGCACTTGATGGTGCTGAGTGGATGGGACGTGACCTGAAAGTGAATAAGGCTAGACCTAGAGAAGATAGAGGTTCATTTGGTGGTGGTCGCTTAAGCTACAATGGACGTAACCGCTACTAAGCTTTATCGATTTAGCTGTTGAAGCTGACTCATTAACCCAGCACATTAATTGCATTTAGTACTGGCTCAGGCAGTAATGCTTGAGCCTTGTCCAATTAAAATCACTGGACTTGGGTAGCAAAAATTTAAGCTTTCTCAGCCAAAACCCAATCTCTGGAGTTCTCCATGTCAGACTCAGGTACACCCTTAGAACCTGCTGTTTTAATCACCATTATTGGTGAAACAGTGCTAAAAGACCGTATTATTAAGCTGCTAAAAAGCCATAATGTAAGCGGCTACACCATTAATCAAGTGCAAGGTGAAGGCGGTCATGGAAGACGCTTAGCAGACTTAGCAGGCTACAACACTAATATTGAAATTAAGACAATTGTTTCATTAGAAGTATCTGATGCCATCCTTTGTGCACTAAAAGAGGAGCAGGGTAAGCACGCCTTAATCGCTTTTCGACACAATATAGAAGCTTTCTATTGATTAACTTTTCTTTCTGAGGCAGTTGTTATAGATATAAGGCAGTGACATCAAAATTTTCAGCCTTTGCTATTCTTTACACGGCAATTATTAAACCATACAACTCCCAACCAAAAATACCGCGTACTGCGATCGCCCGTTCAGGGCTCTGGAGATCGCCTACCATTCGGGAAAAAGCCCAGAATTACCCCATCGAGAGGATTTGAGAGATAGAGGTGAAATTCATTCACGGCATTGGTGTTAAACAGAGTAATCTTTAAATCTCAACTTGCTCTCTCTCTATCCTGATAGCTACTTCAGAAGCCACATTCCCCTCGACTCTACCTCTCGGTGGTCACCCACCCCCCAAAGTCTAGAATAAAATGCAAGTATCGCTTGCATTTTATTCTAATCCTTGCTAGTCTAAGAGATGTAAGTAGCACTTGCATCCTTGAGTGACATTCTTAGTTGTTTAGTAGTCTTCATCAGTTTTCATAAAGGATGTGGAAATCAGTATTCAATGACAGTACTGGTTTTGTTACAGTATTCTCGTTAAAGGTAAGAATTTATGACAATACACTCACTAGCAGCTCAACCTCAGGAGCAGCTCAAGTTGAAATGGCTCAACGTAGTGTTTTTCGGATCATTTCATGCTTTGGCCTTGTTAGCTCCTTGGTATTTTTCTTGGTCTGCGCTAGGAGTGATGGTATTTTTGCACTGGTTGCTAGGCAGCATTGGTATTTGTTTAGGCTATCATCGGCTTTTGACTCACCGCAGTTTACAGGTGCCAAAGTGGTTGGAGTATGTGCTTGCGACTGTAGGCGCTCTCGCCATGCAAGGAGGACCGATCTTTTGGGTAGCAGCACATCGATTGCATCATCTATATACAGAAGATTGGGATAAAGACCCTTACTCATCCCAACGTGGTTTTTGGTGGAGCCATCTGCTTTGGGTTTTCTATCCTCGTCCAGAATTTTTTGATTACGACACCTACAAAAAATTTGCCCCAGATTTAGAACGTGACCCATTTTACCGTTGGTTAGGTCGTTACTTCTTACTGCTCCAAATACCTGTGGCTGTCCTATTGTATGCTGTGGGCGGATTGCCTTTTGTCGTCTATGGTGTTGTGCTCAGAATCGTCTTACTTTGGCACAGTACTTGGTTAATCAACTCTGCAGCGCACTGGCGGGGCTATCGTAATTTTTCCTCAGACGACAGTTCTCGGAATCTTTGGTGGGCAGCGCTTTTAACCTATGGCGAAGGTTGGCATAACAATCACCATGCTTTCCCAAATGTAGCAAAAGCTGGATGTCATTGGTGAGAAATTGATATGACTTGGTGGGCAATTAAAGTTTTGCAGACTCTGGGACTCGCGAAGAAAGTCGTGCTGTTTCCTCAATCAAAAATGTAAGTAGGCAGGTACAGACTGAGCTGTTCATCTAATGTCTGTTATGGAACGGCTAGTTGGTTACACAACCGCGGAAAGTGCGCAAGCAAGCGTCTATGGTGTCCTTTTTAAATCCCCTAAAATTTATTTGTGGGGATACATAGCTGCCTTCTAACTTGAAAGTGGGGAGTGGGGAAAATACCACTTTCATGGCAAGGCTCGTGAAACTTGTTTCATTGGGACTGCCTTCGTACTTTTGCCTTCTTAACCCACTGCCACGGTTATAGAATAGGAGTAGATATAGTTTATTTGTGCACTTACCACCCTAATAAGGGGTGGTTTTCTTAGCAATAGGTTAGATAAGATAAGATAAGGGCACTGAATTAAGCAATCCATTATCTGCCACCTTTTTGTTATGCACTGGGTGATTTTCATAGGTAATGATTGATAAAATCTAGTTTTCAAGCACAAATGTACAAATAAGGTTAGAATAAGCAGTTTCGAATTATTTACCAGCCACCTTATTGCAATTGCAGAATGGTATTTATAAGTCATATAGTAAAGGATAAAATATAAATTAGTTATTTGCAATAATTACTACCCTCTAAAGGGTGGTTTTCTTAAAAAGACGCCAAGGTAAAATAAAGATTGACTTTAGTTTATTAATTGCTTGCCACCTTTTGTTATGCCTCAGGGTGGCTTTCATTGGTGATAATTATTTGAGTATAAGAGCCAGCTAACAAACACAAATACATAACTCAAGTCTGGCAAAGTATTTCATTTATAATTGTGTTTTAAAAACTGGTAGTAATCTTGTAAAGATAATATTTGTAATGATTATCGTTCGGCAAACCCACCGCATCAATGAACCCAAAGCACCCTTGCAAGGGTTGTGTTGCCGAAAAATTTATAGTCCCAATAACTTAAATTTGTTGAGAAAGAAGCTACCATTAGCTCAGATCTTGCACCTGAAAAATTTAATGTAATTTAATTACTCAGTATTAAGTTACAACCCTTGATTTAGCTATAAAAGCCAATAAAAATAAGGTAGCCTTATCACACATCTTTTTGCGTTATCTGGATTTATACGGAGAGGTGCAAGATCTGAGTTAGGCTTTTATAAGCTAGCTTACATCATTATATAAACCATTTGTTTATCAATAAACTCAAGTTATTGCAACTAAATATTTTTTGGCAACAAAACTGTGAAACTATCCCACTAATAAAATTCTTTGAATCCATATGTGGATAGTTGCGAGGTCGATGAAGGAATCAAAATATACTGTTTGAGTGTCTATACAATGATTAGCTTGAATTCTCAAGCTTTCTTAGACTTAAATCAAGCTCATCAATCTGAGATTTAGACACAAAAAAAGATTGCTGCTGATTTCTCTAATCATAAACAATGAAATCATAATTGTGGATGGAAGAATACTTTAAATAATCTACGTCTCATCATCCAACCACTCTTAGTATTTTGGTTAATTTATCCCTGGCTACATATTTTTCAAAATTCACATTTGCTCATGGAATTCGTCATTTAATTGCTGCCATAAATCAATTTAAACCCTGTTATACTTTTGGATAATTTACTTTATTTACTACTTGCTTATTCCGGAAAGTGACAAAAGAGGGGTATCTAACCTATTGCTAATAAAACCACCCATTATTAGGGTGGTAAGTGCATAAATAATCCTTACTTAGCAGTGCTCTGAGCAGGTGTGCCAATCAATTTCGCAGCATTTTCTTCGCTTTCAAGAATACCGAATTCAATCAATAACTCTTCTAGCTCTTCCATTTCAATGGGTGTAGGAATATTGAGATTTTGATTGTTAATGATCTTTGTAGCCAGTGTTCGGTATTCGTTGGATTGATTGCTCTCAGGTGCGTACTCGTTTACAGTCATTCGACGCAGTTCAGCATGTTGAACGATGTTATCACGAGGCACATAGTGAATCATTTGGGTATTCAAGCGTTTTGCCAGAGTTTCGATCAGTTCGATTTCTCGGTCAACGTTCCTGCTGTTACAAATCAAACCACCCAAACGCACACCACCAGTGTGTGCATACTTCAGAATTCCGCGCGCAATGTTGTTAGCGGCGTACATCGCCATCATTTCCCCAGAGGTAACGATGTAAATCTCCTGTGCTTTATTTTCCCGGATAGGCATAGCAAAACCACCACAGACAACGTCGCCTAATACGTCATAAGATACAAAGTCAACATCTTGGTAAGCACCATTTTCTTCCAGAAAGTTGATGGCTGTGATAATACCCCGACCAGCACAACCCACTCCAGGTTCTGGACCACCAGACTCCACACATTTGACACCACGGAAGCCTGTCAGCATAACTTCTTCCAGTTCGAGGTCTTCCACTGCACCACGTTCAGCAGCTAAGTGCAATACGGTAGTTTGAGCTTTACTGTGTAGCATTAAACGGGTCGAATCTGCTTTGGGATCGCATCCTACAATCAGGATACGCTGACCCATTTCTGCCATAGCTGCCAAGGTGTTTTGAGAAGTTGTTGACTTACCAATACCCCCTTTGCCGTAGAAAGCGATTTGTCTGATTTTTTTATCAATAGTCATGGTTTATGTTTTCCTACAATTAGTTTGTCGATGGAAGTGATAAGAGGTCGTTTAGATGAGGATCTCTACTTAAGGAATGAGCATATCTACTTGATGCTGACTGAAGTTTATGCCAGCTTGTCTGTACGTTCGCTCATTTTTAAAGGTTGAGAGGAATTAATGCCTGACTGGGTAAGGTTTCAATACGATTGTGGATCGACTAAAACATAACCGTGTAATACGTGGACAAGAGGGATGGAGGGCAATGGTGTAATACATGGGAAAACTAGTCCGGAACATCCATGTATTACATGGAAAAGGAATTAAGGAAAGAGCGTATTACATGAAGCCGAAAACTACCGTGTATTACACGATAGAACAGGAATGCCAAACACCGTGTAATACACGGTGAGGCTAATATTGAAATCGGACTTCAATTGCGTGTGTTATTCTTTATAAATGGAAACATTACGTCGAAGTACCCACTGGGGCTACCTGATAAAGGGACTCTGACATTTTCATTAAACAAAGAATTTGTTTTTGTAGCTCAGACAAAGGTGTAATGAAGAGGGTAGAATCAGGTAAAAAATAGAGAGTTAAATTACAGAAAGCTTTGAGCATTTTCTCTGCTGATGGGCGACCAGTTTTTCGCTTTGGATTGCCATCATAAAGACCAGCTAGAGATTGTTGAGTTTCTATAAGTGCCTGCCAGACTACAAATTCCATAAGGGTAAATACCCGCAAAGCAATGTTCAACAAGAACATTAAACCAATGATTCGGTTTTGGTTTTGGAAGTAAATGGGTAAAGCTGGCAAGGAACCCCTTTTAAAACGGTGAAATCCACGCTCCAAGAGCCATTCATCCCGGTAATATATTACAGCAAGTGATAGACTCAGTTGAGTGGTGGGCGCATTTGTGACATACAATCGCCACCCTGCCAAGGTTTCTGCTTCCTTTATCGCAGCATCAACTTGTTGGATATGAAGTTGAAGACAAATACTAGTTACGGATTCAGTTGGAGAATTTTTTGATGGTCGTCCGCGTCCGACATGACGAGTCTGTTGAGTGATTTCTTCTGTAATTGAACTCAGGAAGAAATCTTTGACACGATAGCGCTCAAGTATGTTTTCTACTTTATGAGCTAATGCTTGTAAATCCTCTCCTGGTTTAGCTGCTAATTTATTGAGAGCTGTTTGAGCACTATTGATGCGTTGCTGTTGACCACGGATGGCAGATGCGGCAAGGCTAGGAGAATAAACTACCAAGTAGCGTTCATGCCAACGTACCCACTTGTTAGTTTCTTTGTTGAACCAAAACTTACCTAACTCCACTTCAAAACCCTTGCCCACAGCAGGTTCTTCTTCATCTGCCCTTGGTAAACGAATCTCCACACTTTCTGCTGGTGGTAAGAGTACCCATTGCTTCAAATATTAAGGGTGTTGCCCACTCATGGGTACAGGAACGCAGTAAATACCCCCATTTACTGCTATGGCGGCGCGAGTTGCAATCGAGCCTGCTTTACAATCGGCGATAAAGATAAACTTCTTGTGCCCAATCACTTTCGCCATTTTTTGCCAAGTGGGAAAATATAATGGGTCATCGGCTCCATTACCTTCTAAGGTGGCACTAACCAAAGGCATTCCCATTGGGTCAAGGGTTGCCAGTAATTGACGGTATTGCAATAAGTCTGGACGAAAATCTTTGGAGTAGCCATAGCGCAGTAGATTCTCCTCTGGGGAATCTTCCTGTTGATGATTCACATTAAAACTAGTTGTATCAGCTCGTGCTACTTCTGTTGGTAATTCGTAGGCGCGAATTAGATGCCGTCCTAACTTTACCTCGATTTCAAGCCTTGCCTCTGACTGTTTACCTAACTCTTCGACTACCCTTGCCAATCGGTCATCACTGGTATCTTTTTCCCCTATTGACCACCCCGTAGTTAACTCTAAAATCCTTCGATGTGTCTGCACCCAAGGTTCCACTGCACACAATCGATGGTCTGACTGAGTGATCATGTATGTCAATAACAATACACTCAATTGACCGTAACTCAGCCCTTTGTGGTTTCCGTGTGGTTTGGTGAGTTTTTGGTCAATACATTTGGCAATCTCCATCTGTTTGAGCCACTCCACTATCACAGGAATATCGTCAATTCGCTCAGAGGTTATTTCCACCGTTTTTCGACCTTCACTGATACAGATAGCAGATTGATACTCCTGCGCATACTAGCTAGTTAGTACAGCAATAAAATAATTGAGGGCTTTAAGTGCTGCCTTGTAACCTGGAGCTTGCTTGCCTAATTTTAATTGTAGTAGAACTTGGTCACGTAAAGCTTCAAGTGTTACCACTGTTGGTGGACTAGTCGCAAGTTCAACAACAGTAGTTTTAGCTTGATTTATCGGCTCTTTCCCCCGTGTAATACTTGGGTTACTAGCATTTTCTGTAATCACCTTTTCCAAGTAATCAGCTCTACTCATACCCAAGCATTCAGCAGCGACCCCCAAAGCTTTCCAGGTTTCATCAGTTAATCTTAAAGAGCGCACTTGACGATAATCATTGTTTTTAAGAGCGAACTTTCCTTGAATGTCTCGCTTCAACATCAGCCCCTACCGTGTATTACACCGTAAGTCTAACGCGCTTATTGGTGAAGGGTAAAATGTAATCTTGGGTATTACACTTAGGTCATGTTTACGACTAATAGCTCCCATGTATTACATGGAAACACTTGATTCCCCTCAATCCATGTAATACACGGTTAAGCTCGCCTAGCTTTTTCCAAGTAATATACGGCTTAGGTTTTAGCAGATCCACAATTCTTTTGTTCCTTACCAAGTCTTGCATTAATTCCCCTCACCCTTTCAAAATAAGCGAACGTACAGAGCTTGACACAGGCATTGCAGGTTTTTGTAACTAAATCCCCATTAGGTTACCCAAGCCTTCAGAGTTGTGATCATAGCAATGTAAATTTGCACAGGTCTTTGCCCTGCACCCAACCAACCAGCATTGCCATTCACTCTAAATGGTCGCTACAATTTTTCTGATATTACTTGTGTCATCGCTGCTTAGGCACTTACCAGTCATAAAATGAAAGCGCCTTATTACAACGAATAACCTATTGTGCTCTGGAATTAGGCCACTTGAAATTGGACAGCCTTATTACATAACGCTCAAGCGTCAGAACACGGAGCCTGATCCTGACAAAAAGGGGAACCTTAATACAAAACCAACTAGTTTGAACACCGACTGATCAATTAA
>JAJPJF010000136.1 GCA_021324415.1 Nostocales cyanobacterium Centralia_MAG_434 | reverse complement strand
ACTTGCCATGAAATAAAAACAAGCGCCTTATTACAACAAATATCTTTCTGCGAGTAGCGAACTAACAAACATTGGCGCTTGTTTTTATTTTTAAGGATCTCCCTTAGCAGCATAAACCTTAATGCCCAGAACTCGTGTTAGTTCTGGGCACAAATCCTATGCATACATCAATAAAAAAAAGACCTGGCTACGCCAGAGATGAGTGAAACATTATTACATTAATAAATATTATGGTACAGCAACTTTATAAACAAGGGTCTTTGTTCGATATGCAAACAGTACTTGATTATGGACAATCAGTACTTAATGTTGGACAAAAGATTGCAACTTTACTTTCTAAAAATCAGCCTATCTCCAATGCTGTGCTCCAAACATCGATGAACCAATACTTTCACGGTACGGCAGCGGGAGGAGCGTGGGCGTGGAAGGACGCCTACGAAGCAGTTGAGGTTGCACAGATATTATATCTGCGTTCTTCACAACAGTCTTTGTTCTCAACAACAGACCCAACAAAAATATTGCAAAACTTGCAAGAAATTGTATCGATTTGTCCAACACAAACCAGACGCTCGGATGAACAGATTAAGTTGCAGCAGTTCTCAACTCCTCTGCCAATAGCTTTTTTGATGAGCTTAGCAGCACAAATACAGTGTACTGATATCTGCTTAGAACCTTCGGCTGGTACAGGGTTACTGGCACAATTCGCTCAATTAAAAGGAGCAAATTTAATTTTAAATGAACTTGCCGACGAAAGAAACAAAATACTGCGACGATTATTCCCTGGAATCCAATTATTTCAAGTAAATGCAGAACAAATTAACGATCATTTAGCAGGAAAAACCAGACCGACAGTGGTTCTGATGAATCCACCCTTTAGTGCATCGCCAAAGGTTAACGCAAGATGCAGTGACGCAACAGATCGTCACGTCCTATCAGCCTTACAAAGGCTGGAGGAGGGAGGAAGACTAGTGGCACTTACTGCTAATTGGTTTTCGCCAGGTAATCCCGCGCACAAAGACACTTTTGCCAAACTAAAAGAGATAGCGTCTATTCAAATGTCTGTAGGCATAAGCGGCAAAGCTTATGTAAAACATGGAACAAGCATAAACACACGATTACTTGTTGTTGACAAAATTAAGAGCACCAACGAAGAGCTTAACTGCAACACCAACATAGTAGATTTGCCAGAGTTACTATGTGCAATTAAGCATCTGCCACAAAGACCTTTACTGCAGAAATCAAGCGTTACTGGTCAAACTGCTCAACAAGTTAAATCTAAGCCGATACACATCGTTGCCAAAAATCAACAACAGTTTCAGCCAACAAAATCTGACGTACAACAATCTACACAAGCACAATTCACTGATATTGTGCCTATAGAGTACTCGATCATAGATGGTGAAAACACACACACCGAGTTAAAAGACACGCTCTACGAACCTTATCGACCACAACGAATTAACATTTTTGACGCCAAACCACATCCATCACCACTGTGCGAAAGTGCGGCGTTAGCACTTGTTGCACCTCCAATACCAACATACAAGCCATTATTGCCTCTCCAAGTTGTTAAAGACGGGCTATTGTCAGAGCCTCAAATTGAGAGTATTATTTATGCAGGGCAGGCTCATAGTGAGTTTCTTGCTGGAGAATACATAGTTGACGATTCTTACGATAACATAAGTGTTGCAACAAGTGGCCAAGAAAACGCTATCAGGTTCAGAAAAGGCTGGTACTTAGCGGATTCTACAGGGGCGGGAAAGGGTCGTCAGATAGCAGGTATGATATTAGACGGCTGGTGCCAAAATCGCAAAAAAGCAATTTGGATTTCCAAGAATACTTCTCTTTTCGAAGACGCCCAAAGAGACTGGCGAGCGTTAGGAGGCAACGATAAGGATATAATAGACCTTTCCAACATCAAGCTTGGCGCTCCTATACCTTTTAAAGAGGGTATTCTCTTCTTAACCTATTCTACACTGCGATCAGAAAAAGGTGGGAAAAGCCGACTTAAGCAGATTCTTGAGTGGGCAGGCAAAGACTTCGAGGGAATCATTGCCTTTGATGAATATCACGCCATGGGAAATGCAATCGGCGAGCCGGGAAATATCGGGATGAAGAAAGCATCCCAGCAAGGTATATTTGGTTTACGATTACAAAATGCTCTACCATCGGCACGGGTTGTTTATATCTCTGCAACTGGAGCCTCAAAAGTTTCAAATCTCTGTTATGCTAATCGCTTAGGACTTTGGCTAACTGGCGATTTTCCATTTAATTCCCCCCAAGACTTTGTCTCCTCAATTGAGGCTGGCGGGATAGCTGCTGAGGAAATCCTTTGCAGGGATTTGAAGCAGTCAGGCTTATACCTGGCGCGATCGCTGAGCTTTGAAGGTGTAGAATGTGAACCACTAGAAGTTGAGTTAACTCCTACTCAGGAGAATATATACGACAGTTATGCCGAAGTGTTCCAAATTATACACAGCAATTTGCACAAAGCCCTTGAAGCATGTAACGTTGTAGGTTCTATTGTAGGTTCTAAACACACCTACAATCGTGCTGCAAAGATGTCAGCAATATCACAGTTTGAGTCGCACAAACAGCGATTCTTCGATCATTTGCTGACAGGGATGAAGTGCCCAACATTAATCAAAGCAATAGAGGCAGATTTAGCCCAAGGTTATGCCGTTGTTGTCCAACTAGTTTCGACCAACGAAGAATTGCTCAAGCGACGACTCAATGAAATCCCAAAAGAAGATTGGAAGGATATCAACGTCGATTTGACACCACGTGAATATGTAATGGATTATTTGATGAGTGCATTTCCCATCCAACTTCATGAGGTCTATTCTGTCGAAGATGGCGAACAACGATCACTACCAGTTGTTGATAATGATGGCTCTCCAATCATCTCACAAGAAGCTCTCGCTCTAAGAGATCAGCTTGTTGAGAGGATCGCAAGCCTTGACCCTGTACCGGGGGCACTGGAAATCTTGTTGTGGCATTTTGGAGAAAAGGTAGTAGCAGAAGTTACCGGGAGAAGCAAGCGGATACTGAAGGACGAAACTGGACGGCTATTTGTCGATTCAAGGAGTAGTAGTGCAAATATTGCTGAAACTGCTGCATTCATGGATGATGAGAAACAAATCCTTGTCTTCAGTAATGCAGGTGGAACTGGACGGTCTTATCATGCAGCCCTCGATTGCAAAAATAGGCGTCGTCGCCGACACTACCTGCTGAACTCAGGCTGGCAACCGGAAAACGCAATCCAGGGCCTTGGACGGACCCATAGGAGCAACCAATGTTACCCACCGGTCTTCCGTCCAGTTACTACCAATGTCACTGGTGAACGCAGGTTCATCTCTACTATAGCCCGACGACTCGACAGTCTCGGGGCACTCACTCGTGGGCAAAGACAAGCTGGCAGCAACGGGATATTTACGGCTGAAGACAATCTAGAGTCTGACTATGCAAACCAAGCCCTGTTTCAATTGTACAAACAAATTTATCAAGGCAGGCTCCTTGAAATGCCTTTAGGCTTATTTGAAACAATCACGGGATTATCACTTACTTCTCACGAAGGGGGAATGCGAGTCGATTTGCCACCATTACGGCAATTTCTCAACCGCTTACTAGCTTTGAAGATCAAGATGCAAAACCTGATCTTTGAACGCTTTGAAATGCTACTCAACCAGGAAGTTGAAGCCGCGATCGCTGCTGGGGTGTATGAAGTGGGTGTCGAAACAATTCGAGCCGAACGGCTTGAACTTATCAGCAAAGAACAAGTATATCAGCATCGTACTGGTAGTAGCACTCACTATTTGAAAATTGAGAGGCATCAAAACACCAACTTCAAAACGGCTCAACAAATGATTGACTTTAGTAGATCTCATCGAGGTCGATTGATGATCAACCAAAAGTCTGGAAATGCTGCTATTTGCATTCCCACAACCAGCGCATTAAATAACGAGGGTGGCATAATTCCACGGGTCTTATTAATCAGACCAGAAAAAGAGATGCGTGTTTCAAAACAAACATTGGAACAAGAATCTCATTGGACTGAGGTAACAGAACAGCAATTTAGAACCACTTGGGACCAAGAGGTAAATAAACTGCCGAAAGTTACCAAAGATTATCTACATTTAATAACTGGCATCCTTCTGCCTATTTGGAAGCTCTTTCCAGAGGATAGTAGTCGCGTATATCGACTACAATTAAGCAATGGGGAGAAAGTGTTAGGACGTGTAGTCAATCCAGAAAGTCTACACATTGTGTCTGAAAAGCTGGGGATGAAGTCTCAGTCCCTCAGTCCAGAAGAGCTAGTAAAGCTAGTTCTGGAGAAGCAAATTTCAGAAAAGCTCCCTGGAGGCATCTTCTTAAGAAGATCATTTGTGGCCAACGAAGTACGATTGGAATTAACACATGCTTTACATATGAAAGAGAAGCTTCTCGCAGTTGGCTGTTTCACTGAAATAATTGCCTTCAGCGCAAGAATTTTCATTCCAAATTCAGACAAAGCACCAGAAATTCTGGCAGCAGTCATTAGGGTATTAAGCCCATAATTTTCTTCTGCATTTTCTAGCTCAAAACTAGAAAATGCAGCTTTTTCATAATTCCGGGCTAGATTTTATTTGAGAAAGTGCTTGTTGAACTTTATCATGAGCACGCTCAAAGTTTTGAATGACTTCAGGTGAGACATTATTAGTTTGGACTCTACCTGAACGTACATCTAGAACCACATCTCCATCTTTATGAGAAATAATTAAATCTTTGCGTTCGGGATGAAAGGAAATATCATAGATTTTTCCTTGTGCTTGAACAGAGCCATCTGGTTTCCATTGGCCCAAAACAGGACTAATTTTTTGGGCAATTTCAGTTAGTCGGTTGAGGACGCGATATTCTTGAGTATCCTGGTTCATTGCCGCTAAAGCTTTTGAGGATAGTTGCTCTCCACTTTCAAAAGAAGCAGTAACTTCTAATATTCGCTGTCTGTATTCATTGCTCCTACCCAGTTTATCAGCCATGGTATACCAAGCTTGTAAACTCTGTTGAGTTACCAATGGACGGTTTTCTACACTTATTGGTTCGGTTCTCCCTACCTTAGATGATTGAGTTTGAGGATGATGTGTAGGTAGTGCTACTTGCTCTATCTCTTGCCCAGAAGACAACACTGGTTGCAGCAAAGCTGGTCGTTTAGGGAGAGAGCTAAGCTTTTGGTTATACTCAGCAGGTGAGTTAATGACTGGTCCGAATTTGCGAGTCATACTCTCAAGAGTCTTTTGAGGTATAGAATCGCTGACCAAATGAAATACTGTTAGCCCTTTTTTTGTTTCTGGCCCGACTTCTGGTGGTGGGACTTGATAAAACTCCATATTTTGAGAAGTGAGCCAATTACTGACAATTTTAGTTTTGTGATTATCTACTGCCATCCCCAATACTTCCGGTGTTTTTTGTTCTAAAGTCGAAAATAAAAATGTAGGGCGCTCTTTGATTTTTTGAAGTATGGGTTCACTACTGTTGATCATAAATTCTTGCTCTTGGTTAACATCAGTCCGCCCAAAAACTTGAAATGCCTTAGTCCATGTTTGCGGATATTCAACAGTCTGAGGATTAACATTGACAAAGGTATGAGAGAAATTGCTTTGCAGTATTGCGTTTGCAGGCGTCAACTCCCCTGGCTTGAGCAATCCCATTTTTGAGAGTGCTTCTTTATCTTTTTTAAAAAAGAGAACTCCCAATAATTTATCATCCAGAAATACTGCATCCCTAGTTTTACTAGGTGGCATTTTAATAGTGAGTTCGCGGTATTCCTGGTCATTAAACACTTGACCAGAAAAGTCATAAAAGCTAATTTTATTAATTTTTAACAAATTCCCATTTGGAGATGAACCTATAACAAAAGCTCTATTATCCCTTTCAGCAATTGACTTTAATTTTAATTTTAAGTGCTTGCCGTTTTTTAGATAATTATGATTTCTCAGTTGCTCGACAGAATCACTGTCTAATTCTCCCAGTGTCTTTTCACCCAGCTTTATTTTTACTGATTGATCAGGAATTTCAATAGTTCCAAATTTTAAAGTTACGGGGTCGGCCTTAAACTCTACCCCTGCATAAGAAAACTTGCTCAGTTCTTTAATAGTAATTTCAACTAGCGGTTTTCCTGGTATTTCGATAGTCGCATTCGCTGTATAAGTTTCACCCTCGCTCATCGTCGCCTGGGCCTTAGTACCAATGGGCAGCATTCCTGCCCTAACTTCAATTGGTGCAAATTCCTTGTATTCACCATCTTCATCTTTAACAAAGATTAACCGCAAACCATAGCGTTCATGTCCTGGAGGATGATGGCTTGCTCTGATTTCTATTGCTTGTTCCTCTTGTGGGTTCCATTTTTTATCTCTGAATTCATTTGCTGGATTATCAATAGTTACTACTTTCAAATTAGTAAATTGTAGTTCCTCTAATCTAGAGAGAATCTCACCAGAAAAAGCTGCAAACATGAAGTGAGAAACTTTTTTAAGAAGGAGATCCTGATCTATGTTTTCTTTTCGTGCTACTTCCAGTTCATCCTGCCGGGAAGCTGATATACTCCAAGCTGCTGCTGCTGCCTGGAGCTTCTCTGATTCTGGGATAGAAGCATAAAAATCGTTTGCTACTGTGTATGCTTGATTAAACAATATTTTTATCTGGTCTTGAGTCAGTGCTGGTTTTAGTTCGAGCAATTCAGATCCTCTACTTACCATTCCCGATTTAAGGCCGTAATTATCCACACAATCCTGAGCAACCGTTCCTAATTTTCTATATATAGGTTTTCCATCTGCAGCACCAACTTCACCATCAATTTGCGCCACTGCTAACAATTCGTGGGGGTTAGTAGCACTTCTGTACTTTTGAGGAATTTCTTCTAGCTGAATATTCAGTGTTTTTGCTTTCCAAATTCCTGGATGCTGATAGCGGAGCAAATTAGTTATTTCTAGTTCTCTTCCTTCAGCAGTCCTAATCAGTGCACTAGGCCCCGACTCAGTTTTTAACCGCCTCTCGTTCATCGTTACAGCAGCATTATATTTAAGATCGAACTCGTGTTTAGCTGCGATCGCTGCAAATTTTTGCTGTGGAGTAAACGCCACTCCTTTAAATAAATCTTGAAATTGAACGATCGGGCGAGACTCTAGCTGTGAAGCTTGAAAATATTTATTAGTCTGGCTAATTAGCAGTTCTACAGGAGAATAACCCGTTGGTACGATGCCATCATTTAAATAACTCTGACTTGATTTTTTATCTTTAATATAATTTACATCTCGATATAAATAGCGTTTGTTCTCCTTAATGAGATCCATCTGTGGAGTCTTGGCACTTTTGAATAGGTCAACTGCTATCTGATTTTGATAACAACCTTCCTCAATCATTTCCCGATAAAACAAGCGGTTGGTATCCATTGCTTGATGCACCGTTTCCAACGTTCTTGGGGCAGTTGCTAGTTCCACCACCTTTTCCATATAGGGCTTATATTGTTCTCTTATAATTTTTGGGTTTTTATTGTGTTCAAGCTCAAAAAGCTTTTGATAATGAGATGAAATTGTGTCTAAATAATTTGATTTTTGTGCCTCTGTTCCATAAATTTTCAGAATTTCAATTTCTGACTCTAGAGCTTCTAAAGTTGTCACATGGTTATTAATAACTCCTACACTGATGCTATCGCTCATGTGGATTGCGATTTCTTCAAAAGGAGGCTGAGTTCCGTCCTCTAAATAAAATGACTGTTTTTTCAGTTTTACTGTTGGAGCATAGGCATTTTGAGGAAGATTTCTATGTTCGGCCTCAGATAAAAGATTAGGATATTTACTCGCTAGTGCTACACCTATACAGTCACCGTCGAAATCTCGTGCTTGTCGTTCTGATTCAGTTTCAAATGGATCTACTTCATTGTGTTGTATTCCTTGCGCTTCTAGTGCTTTAATTCGAGCCTGGATACGCTTGTGATCTTCGTCATTAACTACAATGATACCCTTTAAAGAATTATCATCTGGGCCAAAACGGTCTTGAACATGCTTATTAATGGAGACACACATGCCGTTAGAATTAAGAAAAGGAGAACGAAAATTTAGTACTTTTTCTCCTTCCTTGATCCAGGGCACACAAATTTCTCCATTTTTGAGTTCCTTAGAGGGGATGATCATCCCACGATCAAAGGTCAGTGTTCTACCAATGGCAATTTCACGCCACTGACTTTGCATGAAGCGACTTAACTCTTGTTGAACTTTCTTGATCTCCAATAGTTGTTGATGACCTGATAAATCAGCTTTGATCAACTTATACATGAATGCAGTCCCTTTTTTAGCTTCTTCTTCTTCTGTGCCTGAGTCTAGGTCTTCATCTACTACTGACAGTCCTCTATATTTCTCGTAATTCTCACAATAAAATTGTGCTAATTTTCTAGGATCATTTTGAGCTTCTGTCAACTGCTTCGCCTGTGCTTCCAGTTCTTCAGCAAAGTCTTTAACCCCTTGCGGAAAAGATGCCAATAATTGTGATATCGCCATCTTGCCTTGCTCAGACTGCGCTTTTTCTGCTAGCCAAATCTGCTGTTTATATAGCCCTGGTTTAATTTGAGGCTTAGATGGTCCATCAGGATTATCCTTATCTGTCCCCTTAAAACTACTAATGGGAATTATCAAATCTATTTTAGGTTCATTTTGGGAATTAGCATATTTTATTTCGTCTAGGACATAAGGACGCAATGTTCCTTTACCGAAACGGTATTTATTATCTTCACCATCCACATCTTTCCAGCCAAAACGATGTTGAATTACACGATAGCTTTTATCTTCTTGAGACTCTCTTTGAGTTAGTTTGTCGTACAATTGTACTGAAATTTGTCCATAGCAATCACCCACTAAACTATAAGCCAGTTCATTCGATAATATACCTCCATTTTCTCCACTGCTATCATCTACTATCAAAATATTTAGTTCTTCATGAATTGAATTTTTACAGGCTCCAAGAAATATTGAGCCATAAGCCCCGCGATCTTTTCGGTCAGGGCACAACTTTTCAATAACTTCTAAGCATTCTGATGGTCCATACAATAGACGTGTTTTGGAAGACAACAATAGCACATCTCCATCTGGATGATTTTTCAAATCTTTTGGAGTGCTATACTCATCTATGTGTCCAAACGAAAAGTTAGTATTGGGAAAATAAAATTCTAATAAAGTATTTTCTAATGTTTCCGTTAAAATCGAGCTAGGGCTTTTAGCCGTATAAATCCACTGGTTTAATCGGGTGTCAAAGTGTTTAAACTGAAGAGACATAAACTTTTCAAATTCATTAATAAAGGAGTTCTATATGAGAGTTAAACGATGGCTTAACACACATGGTAGGGAGTTCAATTCCGATGGTTCTCTCAAACCTGAAGCTAGAGCGCAAATGTTGTCAACAGGGATGACAGAAGGTGCAATTACGAGCTACACGCGCCGGATGCAAAAAAAATATAACCACCTCAAGCAGCTAGACGAGACTGAGCCAGAACCTTGGCCAATTTATACGGCCTATGATTTCTTTACTGAAGAAGAAAAACGGCAGTTTAACCCAGATGGTTCCCTCAAGCCAGAGTATAAAAAAGAAGCATTAAGTATGGGCATTAGCCAGGGTTGGCTTGAAGAAATGGAACGTCGGAAGAAAATTGAGATCGATAATTACAATGAACTGTCCACCAGCCATGCGGAAATAGGCATCAATTTTGGTGAGCAACAAATGAACAGTTTACTCGCTAGCCGCAGAAACTATGAGCAAAACATCCAACAAACCAGAGCGGATCTCCGCAATTTTGAAGATCTAGACAGTTTGCTGTTTGATGTGGTATTCTAACCACGGAAGCTGAATGTGTTTATTCAGACACTTTCAGCTTTTCAGTACTTCCCCATAATGAACAGCCCTAGTACTACGCCACGCAAACTTTGACAGGTAGAACTTGTGCAGTAGCACAATAAAGAAGAAGACATGAAAAAGATTGTACCTGTCATAATCTTTGTAGTGAACTACTAGCGTCTATGAGCAGCGGGTGGCAGTATTAGAGCATGAGATGATCTAGCGGAGATGAACCACCCATTGAATAAAGCAATCATCCCCAAGATCGCGAAGGCAGTAATTACCACTTTTTGAAGTGAGTTAAATACAGATCGCTCTTTGATAGCCTCCGTCCACATTTTTTCCAGTTGGTTCTTTGTCATATTCTTTGAGTCAAAATAGTACAAAGCTTGAAGAATAGGACCAACATCTTGTCCTTGCTTAGCTTTGTAATACAATAAATTTTCCAGTTCTTCTTTCTGTTGCGCTTGCGACAATCGGGTGATCTCGGATAATACGTGAGGATTCTCACCACTACGGTTTTCTAGTTGTTCCATATTTTCCTTAAGGTTCGAGCTACGCTCAAAGCATTGTGACAAGGGACAATAACTAGTTATCTAGCCAGAGTTTAGGTCTTCTGTTCGCCCTAGGCAATCGCTAAAAAGCCGAAAAAAAATTGTACTTTTGGCCTTGCAAAAGTACGTCATTTTGTGCTATGCAACTTGTCTACAAAATCTCATTCGCTAATGAGCAACACTACCTAAGTCTTAAAAAGAGGTCGAATACCATTTACTAATTCTTAGCTAACGGCTGTATCACCCTAATCTACTCCTCCAAAAATATTGTCTAATTCAGATGAAGAAGTTATTGCTGGAATTATCGAAGTTGGTCGATTTGATTCACCTACATCCATCTGTTGATTAGGATTTGATGCAGCGTTGGTTTGGTGTTTTGAGGAATAATAGGGCTTATCCACCACTATAGAGGTTGTTGGGACTAAATAGGAATGTACCATTTGAGGTTGTTGTACCATTTGAGGTTGTTCTACACCTATAGCTAAACGCATATGAGCGCAATGTTTATTCAAGGAATCTTGAGCTTCCCAACAAGCAACATGTAACTCATTAGTTGTATACTTGCCGCTAGTGTACCGTGCAATAGGTAATAAAGCAGTCACGAGAATATCGGCCACCTTGCGCTGAACTTCATCCCTGGGTAGATCATTCAAATAGTTAACTACCTCCGCTAACAAATCCCCCTCATAAGGCTGGAAACGCAGACTCAAAGAAACACGTTTTTTTCGATTGTGCTTCATTCAGCTGCCTCCAATCCCACTAAATAATCAAATAACCCAAAACAGTCCATTAGGCGAGCAGAGGTAGATTCCAGCAAAGACTGGTGTTTATCTAAATTGAAAGTTTGTTCAATCAAAGAAAGAGAATCACTACTCCAAACTATCGGGGTAAAAGGCGAGTAAGGATCTTTTCTGATGTATTTACCAGTTCTAATCTTCTGAGTACTGTACTCAAACTTCGGCTTGAGTTCCCATTCACAATTGAAATACTTCTCCAACTCAATTTGTACATAGTAAGCCGCACCACCACCAATAATTACCTCACTCAACGAGGTCGGTAGAATTTGATCCATCCAGCGCTTGAGCTTATTCCAATACTCAGCAGTTGCTATATTAATTGCATGATCAATATCCAAAATTTCTTTCTCTCTCAAGTTAGGATCTTTAGCACTAGCTAAAGTTTGTATTGCCTTAAAAGTCTTCCAATCAGGGCGCACAGTGTAACTTACCTCTGAGTCATCAATTTTATTGATCATTGAATAGCGTGCATTGAATATTGCTTTTGCTAGTAAATCACGGTCTAAACCGCTAGTCATTTTAACCACTATATCCAGCATATTGGAAAAACCTAACAATGGACTATCGCCCAGTTTCAATTGTCCTCTATCAAAGTAAAGAGCAGTTGTGTTCCTGTGCCCAAACATCAACACGCCTAGCTGTTGTTGACGCAACCAATCGATACCCTGTTGCCTAATTCTTACTGCTGCTAAGCCACCGCCTTCCGGTCGGCATAAACAGCGTATCAACTTAACTTTTAAAACTCGCTTTCGCACTTTAAAATTAGCCAGCATAACTGCAAGCTGCTCCTCAAAACGGCGGCGATCGCTGTATTCGTTACAAGGCAATAGTATAGCCAACTCCAACTTCAAAAGCTTTTTAGACGAAGCATTGAGTTGATTGAGTTCTACAATTAAGCCAACAGCAGCTAGTACCTTCCACAAAGCATTTTCATATTTGAGTTCTTGAATGCGGTCAAGAGGATCAAAACTAGATGCAAACTCACCCAGTACAACAACTCGTTGATTCCACTCTATCCATAGTTGT
>JAJPJF010000505.1 GCA_021324415.1 Nostocales cyanobacterium Centralia_MAG_434 | reverse complement strand
ACTTGCCATGAAATAAAAACAAGCGCCTTATTACAACAAATATCTTTCTGCGAGTAGCGAACTAACAAACATTGGCGCTTGTTTTTATTTTTAAGGATCTCCCTTAGTTTGAATCTCGGTTGAATTCCAGCATCATGACTCGATTTGACATGGCCGTTTTTACTCAGCAGGCGCAAATTCCTGCTTGGGGAGATCCAAAAAATAAAATGTCCAACCGTACTCGTTAATCGGTGTGCAGACACGTTGATAGTGTAGGGGCAAGGGCCTTTCAGGCTCTTGCACGGTTGGACATTTTATTACTGGTAAGTGCCTTGAGAGATTCAATCAGGTGAATAACTTGCTCTTTAACTTCATCGCGCACTCTGGGAAAGATTTCTGGCTCCTCGGCTGGATCATCTAACTGCCAGTCTTCAAACACCTCACTCTTTACCCACTCGGGCGGCAGATTCACACCGCAGCCACACAGGGAAATAACGATATCAAAATCCTCCGGCTTAAAATCTGCCAGAGCTTTTGAAGTCTGATGACTAATGTCAATGCCAACCGCTTGCATTGCGGTGATCGCACCCGGATTCACTTGGCTTGCTTCCAATCCAGAGCTTTTCACTTCCACCAAGCCTGAGCCTAGTGTTTTGGCAAAGCCTTCTGCCATTTGGGAACGGGCAGAATTCTTTTTGCAGACAAACATCACACGTTTCATGATTTAGATCCTTTATTGATGTCCGACTTCACTACAACGCTTCTGGTTTGGAGGCACTGAAATAGCGTCTTTGGAACCAAAAAGCAACGTTCACCAAGCTAATCAAAACTGGTACTTCTACCAGGGGACCGACAACAGCAGCAAATGCTGCACCCGAATTAATGCCAAACACAGCAACGGCAACAGCGATCGCCAACTCAAAATTATTGCCTGCCGCCGTAAACGCTACGCTTGCTGCTGTTGAATAGTCTGCCTTGATGCGCCACGCCATATAGAAGCTGACCAAAAACATCACGATAAAGTAGATGATCAGGGGGATAGCAATCCGAACCACATCTAAGGGAATCTGAACAATCAAATTCCCTTTCAAACTGAACATGACCATAATCGTAAACAACAGGGCAATCAGCGTGAGTGGGCTAATTTTAGAAACAAACTCCTCATGATACCAGCGCTTGCTCTTTGCTCTTACCAAAAAGAAGCGAGTGAAATATCCAGCTAAAAACGGAATGCCCAGATAGATGAAAACACTTTTGGCAATCTCAGCAATGCTGACATCGACAACACTTCCTTTCAAACCGAAGAGTGGGGGTAGCACACCAATGAAGAACCACGCATAGGGACTGTAAAAGATGACTTGAAAGATACTGTTGAAGGCAACCAAGCCTGCTGTGTACTCACTATTCCCCCGTGCTAGGTCACTCCAGACGATGACCATTGCTATACACCGGGCTAATCCAATTAAGATCAACCCCACCATATATTCTGGGTAGCCACGCAACAAGGTAATGGCTAGCACAAACATCAGAATCGGCCCAACGATCCAATTCTGAAATAAGGACAGACCAAGAATTTTCCCGTTACGAAACACATCGCCTAATTCTTCGTATCGCACCTTGGCAAGGGGTGGATACATCATCACAATCAAGCCAATAGCTATTGGTATATTGGTTGTTCCGACCTGAAACTGGTTGATAAACCTTTCAATGCCAGTCAGAAAATAGCCCAGACCCACCCCGACAGCCATCGCTAGAAAAATCCACAAGGTCAAGTAGCGATCAACAAAAGAAAGTTGTTTGGAAATAGTTTTTGATTTCATCAGAACTATCAATGCCTTAAGCGCTTCAGGCAATGATTCATGCCTGGGTAGCCGAAAAGAGCACTCTCATTTCAAAAAAAGTTGATACAACTTTATTATTTCAAAAAAACTTGATTTGTCAACCCAACCGCTTTTAATGCCTATACAATTTCAAGAATCATCTTGACAGCGCCTTGCAGGCAATATGGGGCTGGTTCGGCGGAACTCTGCCAAGTATTGTTCTAAAATGACAAATTGCGGAAGATTGAGACTATAGTAAATCCAGCGCCCTTCAGGTCGAGCGCGAACTAACCCCGCCTCTTTCAAGGTTTTTAGGTGAAAAGACAGCTTAGATTGCGTGGTTCCCAAGTGTTCGCACAAGTCGCACACGCACAGTTCTTCAGAGCGCAACAGATCTAAGACTTGAATGCGTAGAGGGTCAGACAGGGCATGAAAACCAGCAACAATCAGGTCGGCTGAGAGAGCGTTTGAAAAAGCCATCAAATTTTCTTGAAGTATTATCTCTATGGTAAATTCAATTTTAGGAAGTTTACGCGCAGGATGAAAGTCCTACTCAAAACCACGAGCAAATTTACGCCCCGCTGTCTGAGCTTTATCAGCTTAAATAAGTATTTATGCAAATTAAATTACCCATTAAAATCACCTCAAATACTTTTCTGGCAATAAGTGAGTGTGAAATTAATTTTGTCCAGGTACTTACCAACTTTTAACCGATTGACGGAGGGGTTGAGTGCGTCGTCTTAAATGCTTGCTACTCTCAACTACAGGCAGAAGCCATTAGCCAATACATAAAGCATGTTATTGGCATGAATCACAGTATTGGCGATAAGGCTGCGATTGCCCTTTAGGGCAGTGCCAAAGGCAATCTCTTTTGCAGTAACCTTCTATGATGCACTTGGTGCTGGACGAACAGTAGAATTTGCTTTTGATTTAGGTTGCTCACAGATGATGGGATTAAAACAAGAGCAAACACCAGTACTGAAGACAACATCAATTCATCCGGCTGATGTTCAAGGTTAGTAGACCGAAAACTTTAGCGATTGCCTTCTCCTGACGAAGACGCTAAGTCCTTCGGACACGCTACGCGAACGCGAGCGGCACTGGTTAGAGTAGATGGGGCATAATAACCCTATCTACTCTAACCCGCGGCTTTCGCTGATCGCTGTTTGTAGCGCGAAGTGGCATAATCTTAGATACCATCGTTAAAACTGAGAGGTGCCCGTTGCGCATTTGTGGGCAAGGTGCGTAAATCAAGAAAGCAATTATTGTTATCAATCTACACTTACTACAGCATAGTACCCGTATTGCATTGCTATTTCCTGATAGCGATTGCACGATTAAAACCCATCAAAAAATCAGAAGCATCTATGAAAACAGTTGAATATATCCAAGAACAAGAATTCGATTCACTTTTGACTCTTCATGAACTCGTTGTGTTTGACTTTACGGCAACTTGGTGTGGACCTTGTAAGATGATCGCTCCTCTGATGGATAAATTAGCCCAAGAGTATGAGGGTCGTGCCTTAGTATTTAAGGT
>JAJPJF010000197.1 GCA_021324415.1 Nostocales cyanobacterium Centralia_MAG_434 | reverse complement strand
TGGAGAGTATAACTTATTTGTTGAGATTCCGAATCTCGCACTACTTCTATCAGATACTCTTTTTCCAAATCTTCCAATACTTTGATCAAATCTGATGCTTGAAAGTTATCCCCCAGATGACTCCAGATTTCTTCGATATCCATGTAGCCCTCTACTGAGGCTAGGAGCCTCATGAGCTGACGATGCTTTTCTCCTATTATTTGGCTGCTGAACTTTTCGTTAAGTTCCTCTTCCCAAGTATCCGTCACTAAGGTTGTTCTAAATTTTAAAATAAAATTCTTTACACTTCCAAAATAGTGGGTAGCTTTCAGAACGACCTCTTTGAGTTCCCTCGGATTCCCTCGATAGCTCTTGACCAGATCCCCAAACTCTTGCGACTCTGTTAGCCCGTATTCTGATAAAAGCTCACATGCTAACTCCACATCCATTGGTTCTACTTCTATCTTTGTAATCGCTCGCTTCCCACTAATTAGCTTCTCCAAATCAAGCGTTAGACTTCTGGTCGTTATTATCAGGTTGCTTTGATGTCGCTCCTCCACTAGACGACGAAAAAATATTTCATATTCCAGTCTTTCTTCTAAACTCAGCCTTTGGAAGGTATTACGCAAATCATCAGTATCTATCACAATCAAGATTTGCTGAGCTTGCATTTTCTTCAAAATTGCTGAAATCTTTTCTTGATTATGCATCTGGTCACACAAATCCTGATTCGGATCAATCAACTCCATCAGGTTCGCGATCAATCTTCCCACAGGGATTCCATAAGCCATCGATTTCCATATCAAAATTGGTCGCTTTTCCCTAAGCATTTCTGATTCTAACAATAGCTGTGCTGCTACTGCTGTTTTCCCGATTCCCGCTGGCCCGGTGAGCACTACACACCGCTGTTCGGTGAGCGCCTTCTCTAAAAGCGACAGTTCCCGCTTGCGCCCCACAAAGCCCGATGTGTCAGGTAGCAAATCTCCTAATATTAAGAGATTTTCTTCTGCTTCAGATGCTTCAGAACTAATTTCACTCGTCTGTGCCTGAGTCTGTTTATTTTCTTCCCCTTCAGCTTCAGCAGGTTTTACTGGTCGCTCTGGTAAACCGAAATATTTTCTCGTGAATTTTTCCAAGTGATACGGCACTATTTTTTTCCCTAGTCTCTGATTTATCCCCAAAACTTGGGCGATCGTCTTTAACAACTTTGGGGCTACTGTGCGCTGGATATAGTGGATGCTATATTCCGTTTCGTCTGCCATTTCCTGATATTCAATCCCGTCCCAAATTCCGTTCAACACTAATATCTCTGCTGCAGACAGACTCTTGCCCTGTCTTTTGAGGGTCTGCTTGACTGCACACAACGCCATCTCGAACGGGATCTCTTCTTGTCGCTCATCTTGTTGGATTGTTTGTTGTGGGACTATCTCTTGCTCCATCGCAACGCATCTCCTATTAAGCTTTATTAACAAAAAGCAGAAAACACCAGTCAAACTTTACCTCCCGGCTTGCAACCGAAGGATTCTCGCTACACCCTATCTAGTAATGCCACCTTTTTGCACTGATGCTCCCCTTCATTTTTATACTTTACAACTACTTTTGTGAAATCAGCTGCTTTAGAGGAAAATTACTTGGAATTAGGGAAAGTTTTACTCTCTCACTCCCGCAACATATAAATTCCTTAACGAGGATACGAATAATAATGATAGAGTCAATACTGATATATATAACTACCAATTACTACTTAGCAGATGCAAATGCATATGGAGGCAAATTTGCTGAAGGATCGCAATGACATACTACTGCATTAACCCCAAATGCGCACATCGGGAAAATCCTGATAATGCTGAAGTCTGCTTATCTTGCGGGACTTCACTACTCATCCAAAATCGCATTCGCCTCGTCAAACCTATTCGGCTTTTATCTGAAGACCCCTTTGCCCTTTATACCGAGATTTTTGAAGTAGACGACACTGGTAGCGAATGGCACGACAAAGAAAATTGGCAGCCTCGCCGCATCATGAAGGTCCTCACCTGGCGTCGCCCCGACTTGCTCAATTTATTCGAGCGCGAAGCCTTAGCTCTACAAGTTTTGAGACATTTTGGGATACCTGAAAGTACAATAGATGATTTCTTTAGCTTTCAGCCTACTACCTCCCCTAAATTGCATTGCCTGGTCATGCATAAGATCGAGGGGGAAACCCTCGATAATTGGATACAGACTCATGGGAAAATCTCTCAATCTCTAGCCTTGGATTGGTTAGAACAAATTTTTGCTATCCTGGACTACGTGCATAACGCCGGATTTTTTCACCGCGATATTAAACCCAGCAATATCATAGTGCGCCCTGATGGTGAGCTAGCATTAATTGACTTTGGGGGTGTACGAGAGGTGACAACGACTTACCTTGCAAAGCTTCGTAGTTCTGATACCACTTCTAGATACTACAGGCATACAGGTATCCAAACCCCCGGCTTTTCTCCTATGGAGCAAATCGAGGGCAACGCTGTCCCTCAGTCTGATTTTTTTTCCATCGGCAGAACATTTGTTTATTGCCTAACAGGGATTCCAATAAGCGCTCTTCCCAAACATAAGAGAACTGGTAAGCTCATCTGGCGTGACAAAGCACCACAGATCGATCCCCCCTTGGCTGACTTTGTTGACGAACTTATGGCCCTGCTTCCTGGACAACGACCAAAAAATACCAAAATCTGCTTATCTTATCTTAAACGTCTTCCTCTGCGCTCTCAAGTTGGTCGAATAGTTAGATCTAAGCCCTTTCTCATCAGTGGAGCGCTTTTGGGCGTTATTGCTAGTTTTGGCCTCTTTAAGCTTGGAAGTTACGTAACTTCTGAGTATTATTTTAACTTGGCTTACCGTAACCAAGACCGTCCTAAAGTAGCCAAGAAATACTACCAATCTGCCATTTTTTGGAATCCAACAGACGTAGTTGCATATAATAATCTCGGCTTTCTTTGTCAGCAATTACACGACTATCAATGTGCCCTTAACAGCTACAAATCCTTTCTCCAGCTAAAACCCAATGACTGGGTTGGTTATTATGGCTTAGGAACTTTTTATGATGCACAGGGGAATTATGACTTAGCTGAGCAGCAGTATAATTTAGCTATTAAAAAAGGCGGTAGCGAAGCTGTAATGGCCATCAATAATTTGGCAAGACTTAAAAATCGAAATGGACAGTACTCAGACGCGATACAACTTGCCAACGAAGGCTTGAAATTAGCTAAAGATTCTGATGATCAAGCTGCTCTGTATAAGAATTTAGGGTGGGCACAATTCATGCTCAAAAACTATTCCATAGCCTTGATTAACTTACAAAAGGCAATTGACCTTGATACTAGCAGAACAGATGCTTACTGCTTATTAGCACAAACTCAAGATGCTGTTGGCAACCATAGCGATGCCAAAATTTCTTGGGAAGTTTGTCTTGTCGCTCAAGCTAAATCTGATCTCCCTGAAGTCCAAGCTTGGCGTCAAATTCTCTTGAATCGTCTTTTAAATAGCAAATAATATAGTCAATAACTTTATATCAAACTGTCACCTAAAAATGCAGCAAAGAATATGTTTCGATTGTGTCATCATATTTAAAATCCTGCTCTCGATAATTTATGATGCATCAAACTTTTATTGCTGCTTCTGGGGCATTCATCTTTATCTTTTCTCTTTTGGGCAGTGCTTGGAGTCAACCTTTAAATAAAACTAATGCTTGTGAACCTATTGCACGGGTTCTCTCCAGTGGAGATCCTACACATCCAGCAAAAAGCTTTCTTTGCGATGGAGATTCTATCTCGCCAAGCAACACTCTACAGGTTCTGTGCTATCTCAATGAAACAGTGTTAACGCTGGGTCGCGGTTCTGTTTCAAACAAATGCGTCTCCTCTGTGTCCAAAGAGGGCAAAAAATGCCCTCGAACACTTCTTCAAGAGTGCGTTACCTCAAAAGCTCCTGTTTCTCATCAACTCGAACCTACACTTATTAGTCCATACAATGATGCTGTCCTCACTCCTACGCCTCGACTAACATGGCGTACTGTTCCTACTGCCACTAGCTATACTGTACAGATTAGTGGTACAGGGGTTGATTGGTTTCAAGAAGTTAATGGCACTTCTCTAGACTATCCACAGGCTCAACCAAAATTGGCCCTTGGAAATGCCTACAAAGTCAGCGTTATTGCTAATCAGGGCCGTAATCCCATCAGCGCCAGTTCTACTGTTTTGATAATTGCTTCACAAGACGAAATACGGCAAATAACAAACCTGATTACTACTATTCAACAGCTCAATCTATCTCCCGATGATCAAGCGATTGATCTTAGTACCGTATACATGTCCCAAAAATTCCTCACTGAAGCTATCTCTGTCTTGCAAGCGCGAGTCCGCTCAGGCTCTCATCATCCTAAAATCTATCGTCTACTTGGCGATCGCTTTCTCGACGCTGGCCTAGCAGACGAAGCAAAACAGCAGTATACAAAAGCTTCTGCACTCGCCCAACAGCTTAACAACCAATCTGAGCTTGGCAGAGCAAAGGATGGAATTAGACAATCTCAATTGCTGACGCAGATGTAACCTACTACAAGTAGCTTCCTATCAAGCTAAAAGCACTCCAGTAATAAGGGTGACTGTACTTTGGATTCTCTAGTAAGCTTACTTGCGCCTGCCGTAGTGCCTCTGCCTTAGAAAGGCCATTTTTCAATCCCTTGTAAAAGTTCCCCATCAAAGCAGCTGTTGCATCTGCATCTACCAGCCATAAACTTGCCAGCGTACTTCTTGCTCCTGCTTGAACTGCTACCCCTGCCATTCCTAGCGCTGAGTGGCGATCGCCCTTCGCTGTTTGACACGCACTTAAGACTAATAATTCGACAGTATTTTGCCTTAGCAAAGAATTTAGTTCCCTAACATTGAGAATCTTGTCCCAAGTTAGAATAAAAGTTTTTTCTGGATCAGAACTGAATTGCCCGTGAGTGGTGATATGAGTTATTGGAAAATGATCCTCAGATATCTTATCCCGAAGTTTCTCACGGGTAAAATCTGTATTTAACAATTCTTTTATATCCTTACTATTAGCTTTGATGCTTGCAATTTCTGTTTGCACCTGCGGCAATGAACTGAAGCTTAACTCATTGGCCATTGATATATCTTTAAAGTTAGGATTCTTTTTGGAAATCCCAGCCACTAGCACTCTCAGTTGCTTTTTCTGTAAAGCTTTTGGTTGCAATAGTGATGAACTTAAAGCTATTGAAACATTATAAGACTCGATTAAGTAGTTTTTCCCATCGTATAACATTCCCAACGGTAGATTTTGAAAGTAAGTGTCCGGAATAAATACTAAAGTACCTGATTCTGGCAAGTACTTCTTTATCGGTGCAAAAATTTCTGTATACAAGATTTGGGAATAATCTTGAATTTTCTTTTCTTCGGTATTAAAAAAAGCTGGACCTTGCATAATAGTTACCAAACTATTCATTGTTTCATTAACTAGAACTGTGTTTGGCGAATAGTGGTACAACTCTCCCCCTTGATTTTTCACAATTACCTCTATTTTTTCTCCCAAATTCATTAAATAAATAATAGGAGGAGTAGAAATCGAACTTTTGGCATTACTTATAGCAAATCTTGGAAATCTACCACATTGCAAAAAATTCTCCAATTCAGCTAACTTAAACTTTTCGTAGGCTCTGATAGCTTGAGTCAAATTTGGTTTTTCTTGAGCTAAAAGCAACTCTAAGTATTCTTGATATACCGGCTCTACCTTATCTTTAAAAGAGAATTGTACTTCAGAATCAACCGATAACAGATTTCCTTGCACTTGTTCTAAGCTGGCAACTGCTGCTGCATAAGCTTTTATTGCCTTATCAAATTCGCCTATCTGTTTGTATAAGCGCCCTATCTGTTGCTGCCATTGATAAGCAATATCCCAGGCTTGCACTGATTGGGCTAATCCCATTGCTCTATTTAATAATTCTTGCTGTCGCTGACGATCTCCTAGCAATGCATATATCTTACTCATCTCTCCTAAAGAGTAAGATTTAGCTCGTTCGTTTTTCAGTTTTTCAGAGACTTGTAGTGATTCTTCTGCAAATTTAAGCGCCATCTTTAGAGTGTCTCTGTCGTTAGAATAAACTTTTTTCTTAATTAGTTCTTTGTCTTGAGATAATTGTATTAAGCTTTCCACGAAATTCAATCTTGCATAAATAGATTCAATCGCTGGTATTTTACTAAAATCAGTATTTGATATTTGATTGATTAAACTTTCAATCCCTAATTCATTTATATTTTTACCTGGCTCATATAACAATAAATTTAATTCATTTAGTTGTGCTTGCAGTGCAACACTACTCTTGGCAGTAGCCAGTTTTTGATACATTTCCAAAACACTTTCTAGTTTCAATTGCGCTAAATCGACAAGTTTGTGTTTAGCAATTGGCTCATCAACTAACTTATATTTATTTTTTACTTGTCTATAAAGGCTTCGCTCTGTATTCGCCAAGTTCAGCAATAGTTGTGCATTTTCTTTAGAAGAGAGGTTCTGAAGTTTAGCTATTTCTAATGCTTTTTTCAGAGTTATTTCCGACATTTCTAGCTTTCCAAGTAAGCGCAAGACATTGCCTAAATTTTCTAATCCAATAACTTGCGTTTCTGGTGTAGATGGCTTTTTCTGAAGAGCTTTTTTTAACTTCTCATTTTGCTTTTCTCTATCAAGTTTGTTCAGAATACTACTACTGCTACAAATCCAATCTTCCAAATTCAAAGACTCCACCAAAACATCACAAGCAATATAATTCGCCCCTAGCGCTTGTAGCGCTAGACTCTCATTGATTAAAGTTCCACTTATTCCCAGTGGGTTATGTAGTCGTCTATAAATTTCGTTAGCCGCTTTCCACGACTCATAAGCCTCGCTCGCTTGCCCTTGGTACAACTGTGCAAAGCCTACTTTCGTTAATTGTTCAGCTTCCTGCTGCTTATCTATTGAGAATGCTGACTTGAAAAACCCTTGGCTCAGGACCAGCAGCATACAGCATAATCCCAACACAAATTTTTTCACCACGGTTGATACCTCAAGTTTAAATAAATTCCGTTTTCTTGCCATGTTGTTGCGTTTGAGTTATTTTTTGATGATGTCAAGGGGATACCAAAATCCAATCTTGCAGACAAGCGATCGCCCAACTGATACTGTAAACCCAGCCCTAAAGATGCTAGTGTCCCCGATTGTAGGACAAAAGTATCTGTTAATTTTTTACTGTTGTTCCAAGTAGTTCCAACGTCAAAAAAGGGTATTAATTGCAATTCCCCAGCTTTTTCTTGCCAAATAGGAAGGTGTATTTCTGCTGAAAACAGAAATCCATTATCTGTTAAAAAGTTGTCCTGACGATATCCACGTACTGTGGATGCTCCTCCCAATCCAAACTGCTCAAGCGCTGAAAGAGGTCTATCTGCTAATTGCAAGTCTGTTCGCAATAAGATTGATGTCTTTCCAATCAACGGATGAAGCCATCCGGCCTGCCCTCGCCACACAAAGAATTGGCTCGTAGTGTCGAAGGCTCCAATACCCACGCTGAACTGCGATCGCGCTAAGACTACTTCGTTCTCACCTCTGTGCAACCACTCCTGATAAAACCTCAAAGCTGATATTCTGGTATGTCCACGTCTATCTGCTCCGATTGATAACGGGAAAGGGGTATTTAACAAAGAAGACTCGCTCTCTTGCCTGGATACCGTTAATCCCAAAGCCAGTTCTTCCGAACTCTTTGCGCTTATTTGTTGCACCAGAGGCTGACGGAAACCTAACTCATAAACACGAGCATTAGAAAGGATATCTAATTTATTGAACGGCTGTTCAACAACGTGAGACGAAACATTTAGATAGCTCAAGTTGACAGTTGCATTCTGCAAATTAAGCGGAATAGAATAACTTACCTCTTCAGTATTACTACCATCTGTATTCCTGTATCCAAAGCTGAATCTATCTCGCAGTCCCAGCAGATTGATATCTGATAACTGGATGCCTCTCTCAAAAGTTCCCACTGCTGGCGATCGCAAGTTATTTAAGTCAACTTCGACTCTCAACGGTTGACGTTCCTTAACTTTAATCTCCAAAACAGTTGCAGATTTCAATTCCTTCAACTCTGCGGAAATTCTCTCGATCAACGGATCTGCTTGCAGCAGCTGCAACGCCTCAAGCAGACGATTTTGATTGAGCGGTGAAGTTGCTTTCTTTAATCTTGCTTGAATATATGGGTGCAATTTTGGAGCACCTGATATCTTGATATCTGCTTTCCCTTCAACTATCTGAATACTCACTGCTCCACTAGAGGCTTGTACTGCTTGGTTTTCCTCAATTGGGAAGAATGCTCCGGAGGTGATGTATCCACGTTCAACATACAATTTGGTAATTGCTGCACGGACCTCAAGTAGTTCCTCAGATGTTAATTCAGGGCGAACATAAGGTGCAACTACTTTCTCTAGCTGGTCAGTGGGAACAACAGTATTACCTTTGAAGACAAACTTTTTTACTTTGATTGTTTGACGAGAATTGGAAAATTCTGGCTGTCCCTCCTGTAGTGGCAATGGCTGTATGAGCGTTGGTTCTTTTTGGGGTACTAAAGTTGAAGGAATTTGTGGGAACTGAGGTAGTATTCGATTTTGCTCATGGCTTACCTGTGCTAGTAGAGGATCAATTTTCAAACTTAGACCAATAACGATAGTTGCCTTGCATAAAGCACGCAAGGCTTGGGAATTTTGCATGGCTTTCTGTGGATGAACGCTATCCTTATTCGTACAAATGCACAAAAACCGTAGTTTTAACCCACGCGCGATCGTCAGGGACAAAACTCGGTTTTCGAAGTCTATGGTAGTATGACCCTAATTGCTGTAGCTGCAATAATAACTAATTTTTGCCAAAAAAGCCAAAAATTAGCAGTTTTTACTCATTAATTTTCTTTTCTTGAGATTGACATAAAGATTCACTTTTTGAAACTTCAGCTTCAGCTGGCTCTGCAACAAACCGTACCGTGCCATCGCCATTGTCCCGCCAGCTTTGCGCCCCCAATGGTTTTTGTATTGATTGGTTGGGAGTTGCTGTATTCCCTTCTTGCCAACCAGGATTTGTAGTGATCAAATCATCTGGACTTTGTGGAATACCACCAGTTCCCATATTAACTAATGCTGTTGTTGTTTCCCCAGGCTGCCCAGTACAAGCTATCGGATTCCCTGTAAGTCTTACTGCATCTGGAAACTGCGTTACTGGTTTTACACCAGTTTCTGGTGTGTTGATTATTACTGTTCCCTGGATTCCCTTCTCGGAACTAGCAGTAACTCGGCTATCTGGTGAGAGAAAAAACCCTTGCGCATTGATTTTTATATTGCCACCTCGCCCCTCAAAGGCATTGGCTGTAACAGCACTATTCTCTAAAATCGCTAAAGTATCGGTGTCAATAGTGATATTTCCTCCGTTTCCACTATTGCCAGCAGTAGCACTAATAGTACTACCATGCTTTAATTGCAGGTCACTCGACTGTAAGAAGACATTACCACCTGTACCAAACGTGGTCGATGCAGTAATGCTACCACTATCCAACTTAATAGTTTTAGCCTTCACTTTAAGTGTGCCAGCGTTTTGGTTACCCTCATTTTTTACAGAAACTGCGCCCCCATTTACAAGCAAAGTACCAGTATTAATTATAAGATCTCCGAATGAACCACTGGGAACAGAAGGTGTTCTGAATCTTTGCTGTAGACTGGGGTCTAAAGCTGTGGTAGACGAGTCGATCTGACTCACATCAGTCGTAAATTTTGATCTTCCATTCACTTCTATAGAATTGGAAGCATTAATTAACAGCTGCCCTGGTTGACCACTAGCAAGGCTAGCGGTATCGACCCTTCCGCCATTCTCAACTACTAGTCTTGATGCATTGATTGTCAAATTACCAGCATTACCACTTCCAAAAGTTGCCGCACTTAAAGAACTAGGACCTATGCGCGACTCTCCATCTACTTTAATAACGTCACTTACAACAAAAGTATTTCCCCCTTTTCCTTTGCGAAAAGTTATTGTTCCCACAGAAGATCCACCACTTATAGTCAAATTTTTTGCTGATACGAAAAGATTGCCTCCATTTCCCAAAGTATTGGAAAATGGACTTAAAACCCCGCCATCTTCAAGAGTTAAATCTTTTGTCGAAACCGTAATATCTCCGCCTGAACCAGAAGAGTAGGTGATGGTATTAACCCCACTATAGCCATTACGTGTAGGGTTTATCGATAAAAATCCCCTCAAATTTATTGAATTTGATGCTTGGATCACAACATTTCCGCTTTTTCCACCACTAAAAGTAAGGGGAGCTATCTGAGCACCATTATTAATACTCAAATTTTTAGTAAAAATTCCAATATCTCCCCCATCCACTTTCCCATCTGTTTCTGTGAAAATACCACTATTAATGCCATTCGGCAAAATTCCACTAATTTCTACAGATTCGGAAGTATTTATATTTATTGGATCACTTTTTTGCGCACTTTGGTTTTGGTTCCAAATCACTGAGCCTTCAGTAATTTTTATATTAGCACCCTGAATTTGAATACCCTTTAATGAGCCACTAGAATTCAATAATGATTTCTGAGAAAATTGAATATCTTTAAAAGAATTTACATTTTCGTAGCTAAAATTCCAGCCATCAAAAGATGGATTAAGATTGACAAATCCATCATTAATACTACCTAATTCTATTCGACCTTCTGAAGATGTGAGAATACCTCCCTCAAACGTAATTTTTCCTCCCATCAACCCCAAAACTTTACCTGGCTTTACTTGTAAACCGATGGGAGTATTGTTAACATCAAAGCCTCTAAGATTTGAACTTGAAATCGTAAGATCATGACCAGTGTTTTGCACATGAATTTCTCCTGAATTTCCTAGAAATCCAAGTCCAATGGGAACACTGATAGTTAGTATAGGAGATTGAGAAGGAATAGTATTAAATAGTGTGCCATCAGCAAACTTAAGAATATTTGCTGTCGTAGCAAGGAATGATCCTCCTATATCTAACCGAGCATTTGGTCCAAAAATAATGCCATTAGAATTAAGTAAAAACAAGTTCGCCGTACCATCGGCTCTAATTAAACCATTGATATTGGAAATAGAAGCTCCAGTGACCCTTTCAATAATATTGTTGATATCTAAAGAAGAATTCTTAAAATATACCGTCCTTCCCTGTGGAATGGAAAACTCTTTGAAACTATGAAATAGGTTCCGGCCTACTGTTGTACCTCCATCAATTATAATATTGTTTTGATCAAAAGTAACGCGGGAGTTGCTTGGAAGCGTATTATCTGGAACTACTTGTGCTATCCCTGATTTAGGAGTTAAAAGGGTTAGCATGATAGCTATTTTAAAAGTAATATTTCTTCTCATTGGTCCATCAATCATCTTAGACAACATCATTTTTATTTTTTATCGCATAAAACAACGCTTTATAATGATAGAAAAGTAAAGGTGAGTCAAGAAAATTAATGACTTTTATAAAAATTTTGTTTATTTCTTCATCTTTGGTCATTCCTAATTGAATTTTTTTTATATACCAATGCAATATATCTGAAATGATGCTATTTTTTCTATTGGTCTTGATTGGAGGAAAAGATTGAGTGCTTGGAAACATTAAATCTTGTCTAATTGCCATATTCCAATGAATAGAATTACTCTTAGCTAATTTTTTCTGAAAGTCTAAGGAGGAAAGTTTTTTTCTCGGAAAAGAGTTTTTATTGTGTTTCAGCCAATTTCGTAAAATAATTGCAGATAAAGCGCTTACTGTTAATCCTTGACCGTATACTGGACATAGTGTACAGACAGCATCACCTAGACATACAAATCCTTCTGGAAAAATTGGCAATTTTTCGTAATGTCGCAAACGATTATAAGTAGCTCGAAAACCCTCAATTTCAGATACTGGCTCAGCATTCTTGATTACCTCATAGAAATTCGGACTAGGTAAGCTACGTGCAAATTCTAAAAAACCCTCATTATCTACAGGAGGAAATACTCTTCCATACCCTCCAAGTGTTGCAATTAACTCTCCTCCTTCAATTTTGGCTAAATAACCTAATTTAGGAGAATCAGCAGAATGAGACACCAACATCACTTTCCAATCACTTTGCAATTCACTTGGCTCTCGATATCGACAAGTAGCATAACCTAAAAATGGATTTACAAAAGATTCTTTTGGTCGAGCAAAGCCTATTTTCTCTAACCATTTAGGAGCTTGAGAGCGCCGTCCACTTGCATCCACAACTAAAGATGCATATAACTTATCTTCTCTTTTAGAACTTGACTTCAGAACTACTCCGTTGACTTGTTTTTTTATAAGATCCCACAGTAATTCAGTTACATGATGTTGCTCAATTAAACGAATATTACCTAATGCCAATACTTCTTGTCTTATAGCTGACTCTAGTAAAATTCGGCTGCAAGTAAAAGACTCTATTTCTGAAGGTAGTTTTGATGTTGCATTCCACCCTAAATTAGGCACAAAGCGGATAAATTCTTGTGTCCAATCTATTTTTAAAGCTCCGCCTTTTAAAAGAAGATTGTTAATGTTAGGAAAAAGTTCTTCTAAAATTCTATATCCTTTTACTAGTAAAACATGCGGTTGCCTTGATTGTGAAACTCCTTTGCGTGGATATGAGTTATCTAATTTATCTGTCTCAACAATTGTGACTTCATCAAAATACTCTGCAAGTACACGGGCACTAAGAAGCCCGGTAACACTTCCACCAATGACAATTGCATGCCGATCTGGATT
>JAJPJF010000037.1 GCA_021324415.1 Nostocales cyanobacterium Centralia_MAG_434 | reverse complement strand
GTTAAAGCAATCAAATTACACAATGCAGCTGCAACCGAGATTGCTCACAAGTGGGGAATAACTCAAAGTTTGCTAGTTGAACTAACAGGCTCTAAACCATCAACCCTCAAGGAACTAATGAAACAGTTTGCAAGCGATATAGACGGTTACAACGCACAATTAAAGGCTGATTATGACTTGGATGAAACTAAGTTCCGTTATTTGAACCGTAAGGATAAGTCAATTCAAAAACCTGATTTGGTGGTATTGGTACCAGATGGAATTGATGGGTAATACTACACTCAAAACTCTTGTTATATAAGGGTTTTAGTTATTTAAGGTATCTAGTGAGTGCAAAGAGACGTCATGTTCCTTGCACTCGCATTGTAATATGATACTACAAGTAGAAAAAAAGCCCTCAAAGCTTTGTGATCTGAGGGTTTTTGGTGTCATAATTATTCGCTCAGTTTATGGGAAAAATCCAATTTTAAGGGTCGTGAAAAAACGTATTTTAGAAAATCACACACCTGAGAAAACTGGTATTGCTTGCGGTGTAATGGTTATAGGCTTTTGAGGTTTCAATAAACTGAAATTTAATCACAGTATGAACACGTCAATAACGATGATATCGGCTGAAACCTTTGATTTTTCGTTCTCATGAAATGTGAGAATCACATGGTTTCGCATCACATCCTTGAGAAATGTTTGTCAATACCGATGATTTATACTCATAATTTGTAATGCGACTATTAGCTACCTTCATTTTCTTTTTCTTGAAGCCACTTAGTTATTAACTCCTCTACGACTGCACTTTGTTCTAACTCATTAGCTGCACATACAGTTCTAAATTTTACAAGTAATTTTCTAGGTACGTACGTAAGCATTTGTGAATAATCAGGGTTGTTGCTCTTAGCAGCCACTTTCTTATTTACCTATCCAGATATTTAGATAGCTCTATTTTTACATTGGTACTGAACTTTTACAAATATCTAGATATTTAGATATTTAGCTGTTATAGTGTGAATAACAACGATAACGACATACAAATTCAATGACTCGATTAAATCTAAAACAAGCCAGAGAGTTGTTTGAATCCGAGTATGGGAGACGTATTAGTGATGCTACATGGTATCGGACAGTGAAAGTTTTTAACGATAACTTTCCGATGACTCGTGAAAACATTGTCTGGTTAGCAGAAATTAAAACATACTTACCTAAATGCGATTTGAGGTCTGTCTCTGTAGTTGAGTCTGTAAGGAAAACTAGGATTTTTATTAATCAACAGAATCCTGAAATATCTGGAGCTAAATTGCTGGAATTCTTTAAAGATTACGATATCAAGATTCATCCAAATACGTTAACTAAGTGGTTTCGACCAATTCATGGATTTAGACGCACACGTATCTACACACTCAAAGAATTGACTCCAATTATTTTGGCAGCGCATACCTATAAAGTACGTCGAGAGACGACGAGAGTTTCACAATCACTAACTAATATCAAATAGGAGATAACTATCATGGCCTTACCTGTAATCGTTTCCCGCGTTCGCGCTACGCTTCACAAGCAAAACCGCAAGGGATTTACCCAAGACCAAATCATTGCAACTGCTAAGGAATTAGGCATCGATATTGATAATCCCTCCGCAGAAGACACAAAAGCAGTATGCAGCAAGCTTGTCGAAACCAATCCCGATAATCAGCCCAATGCAAGCGAAATTGAAGCTCTCACGGTTCCTACTCCTACCAGTGAAGAAGTTGTGAATGTAAACATGCTTGAATCGCTCCCTACCTCAGAGGCAACACCGGAAATAGACCAGCCCAAACAAGAAACAGCTATCACCCATACTGAAAAAGTTTTGATGGTTGGCAACCAAGCCAGAATTCTAGGCATTGAACTGAGCACAACTGAGGCTGAAAGCATTGCCAATCAAATCAACTTTCAGAAATCAGATACCGATGAACTTCTAGAAGAAATCAAAAGTTTCTTAATTGCGTTCATCAATCACCGCGAGAACCAAAATCAACAACAAGTTTTAGCAACCTTTGGTGAAATTATCCAACACGCGAACGCTAGTAATCAGAGGGTATCTGAGGCTTTGTCTTCACAGTTTCAATCGCTGAGTTCCCAGTTGGAGGAATCGAGAAACCATTTTAAAAGCAGCGTTCGGAGCGCTCTTAAGTGTTTCGCACTCTCTGAAACTCAAGCTTGAAAGTGACGCATACTTTCGCACCAATGTAATACTTTGCGGGTTTATTGCGTTCCCTATCTTCTTTTTGTTCACAACGGTATTGACTCATGCCAGAACCGACCCAACAACAAAAGACTCACCCTCAGTCGAAAGTCAATATCAGGTTAGACCCTACCGGACAACTCAATTTTGAGGGTGAGTTAAACCAAGAAACATCTGAAATTCTGGATAAACTTTTCCAACAAGCTGAATACTACCGTGCTAAGTCAAAGGAGGTTGAAACCGAACGCACACAAGCAAAACAGCAAGTCGACAGTATCACAATGACCTTTGTAGGGTGTGTGCTCATGTTGCTTATTTTTGGCTCTTACACCGCTATTAGAGCCATAGGTCAAGCATTTAGTCACCCTGCACAACCCGCAACATCGTATCGAGTTTACCAGCCATAACAAAGGATTAAAACCATGTTTGGAGACAACAACGATAAAGCTATAGTCCAGACCGATAGTAACCGAGGTGGAGACATAATCAAGTCTGGGTATGACCCAATGCAAGTTAAAGGCTCATCTGAACTGCGAACTAAATTTGCCAAGACATTAGACTTCAATCCCAAATCGGACTCCAAAGAATCTACAGTTAGATCCACTGCTAGAACTCACGGCGAATACCGAGGTATGGCAGAGATGGCCAAACGTGCAAGTCAAGAGAAGCTTGCAGCGGGTCAAGCGATTTTAGACGTGTATGGCATTGCATTAGACCATGCCAACCAAGCTGCAAGCTTAGAGTTACAGTGGCAGCAACGTACTCAAAAAGGACTTGAGGCTTTGTCTCCTAAGTTGCTAGACATGGGAGTCCATCAAGAACAACATGCCGGATTTGCTGAATATTGCAACATGGCTGATCAGCACTTGAAGTTTTGAATAAATGATGGGTCATAAGGTCAGTTGATTGACCCATCGACAGATTGACAAACATCATTACTAAGCAATTTATCATGCTCTACACATTTTCTAAGAATTGGTCACTTTACACAGGAATTAGCTTTTTATCTTGTGTTGCAACTGCTTTGCCTATCACTCGTTTTGGTATTGGGCTTTTGATACTTGGCTACACTCTATACGGTGCGGTTAATACGTTCATCACTTTTTCAAAGATTGAACAATCAGGCAACGCTCATGATAGACAAGCTATGAGATGGGCAATTGCTTTTAATGCCCCTGATTTCTTGTACTTGGCAGTAGCTGTGATTGCTGGGATTTACTTGGGAGTAGCGCACTAATGATTCAAGCAAAAGAGCGCAGTACTGTTTTTCAGTCGGATATCAGCACTCTACAACTGCAAGTATTCCAAAAAAGATTGATGCAAGCTGGTATCACACTTTGTGCCGTATCTTTTCCCCTTGCAGCTGCAATTACCCCAAATCAAAGCCTAGATGCTAAGTTTTGGGAACTAGGTCTGGGTTCATTATTTGGCGGTGCGAGTGCCTATGTAGCTAAGGCTAGGGAAGACTTAGAAAACCGCTACAAAGCTTATCTAAAGCTTAGAAAAGACCACGAGAAAGGCTCCATTAAACAGGAGTTTGGTTTCCATACTGCAACCCAATTGATGAGGGGTGAGCTTAACTTGGCAGGTGCGGTTAACAGTCTAGCTATCCCAACGGCACGGCTACGGTATGCTGATAAGTTTCAATTGCAAGGGTTGGTTACTCTTCCGGCTACTGAAGTTGCAGAAGTAGAAGATAACAAGCCGCAATGGCTTAATAACCCTTTTGGGTACACACCTGCAAGCCAATCTAAACCAAGTGAGATGGTAGCAACGCATGATTGGATTCTGAACATAGTAAATGAAGCCATAGCGCCCTATGACAAACGGAATCATCAACATCTAATCGTAAATGCTCCAACTCAGCAAGGTAAAAGTACGCTCGTTGCCTGTTTTATTGGCCTATTTGCAAAAGCCTTGAATGGTAAAGTTACTACACTGATAATAGACCCTAAGCATTCAGATACTAATTGGCTCGTACCTGTTGATTATGCCGGATTTGACCGGGTAGCAGATGGGCTAAAAGCAGCAATTTCTATTCTTGATGATCGCAAAAAACAAGCCCAAAAAGCTCAAAAGAAAGGACAACCAAAGCCAGATTTTGAGCGCGTTCTGATTATTCTTGACGAATGGAATATCGTTTTTGGGCAAGGTAAAGGATATGCAGACATTATCAGTAAAGATATGGCTGAAGGATTCTTGGCAGATGTCCAGCGGCTACTGGCTGAAAGCGCTTTTGTGAACATGACATTATTTTTGATTGGTCAAAGTCCCTTAAGCGCTGATAACGGTCTATCTAGACCCATGATGGAAAATGCGACTCGAATCACACTAGCCAAAACAGCCATTAGATGGCTTAACGATAAGGACTTCCCAAATCCCGAACTAAAAGCACCGTTCAAAAAACAGATTAATGCATGGATTAAAGAAAAACGGCGTTGTGCTTTAATCGTACCGATGATTGGGGAACCTCATTGCGAGCTAGTACCACAAATCAATCTTGATGCCTTTGATGAATCAATAGTGACCTCTGAGGGTGAAGGGGAAAAAGGGACAAAACCCCAAATAGAGGAACCAAAACAGCCTACCAGTGAACCTACAAAACCACGTCCTAACTTATTCGAGGTGATCACAGGTTGGTATTTTGGAGTGTTTGAACAGTTCGGACACTACCCCAATGACGAAACACTCCGACAAGCTTGGTTTGAACTGACTAAGCAGGTTTTGAGTGACAACGCTTTAGCTGATTTGAGAAACAGAATTCACAGCAACTAACAGGAGGCAAAATCAATGAAAAAAGTAATGTTCTGGCAGATTGGAGACACCGTTGTTAACGAACATTTAGCCGCGCTCACATTTGAGGTTGTTGGGTTGGAGCCGCAACGCTCAGGTAACTGGATAATCATGCAAAACGTTCATACAGGCGAGTTTATTAACGGCTATGAGATTGGATTGCAACGTATGGGATACATTGGATATCGCACTGACAAAATGCCTGTATTTGCTTAATTGTTGAGGAGTAAAAAAAATGCGAGTTTTTGATGAAACCATCCCTTTAAACAGCAGATTTGAGCTTGAGCAAGACTGGTTAAACGTTCAGTACATGCAATTTATCTACCAAGGTAGCTCTGAAATCAGGAGAGTTGAGGCTGTAGAGGAAGGGGTGTTTAAGGTTCGGGAATTGGTCAAACAGCCGAACAGCAAATAATATCTTCTGAACTCAGTTCAGATTTTTTAACTAAAAATCATCCAGATTTTACCTGGATGATAATGCCTTACCAAGATATTGCTAAAGGAGAAAAAGCTGATATTAGAAAAACTTATTGATAATGAGATTGTAACATTGAATAGCTTAAGTCTCTTTCAGTAAGGGTGTACACAGATTAAGGGTATACAAGCTGCCCCTAAAAAAGTCTAATACCGGGACAAATCCCTATATAGGAGAGATAGAGTATGATAAAAAGATACAAGCCTCGTTTAAGCACGTTCATACCGTCTCATTGTTCTAACTCTTCCTTACTTCAAAAGCTTGCAGCAAAAATCGTGCTTAAATAAACTTACGGACTTTATTGAAGTTGTATGCATTAGATTTGCCTAAAAAAATAACCTCTAGCGGGAAACTAGAGGTAAGCAAATCGAAACTACGATTTGAATAAAGATTGCATTAAAAACCTCAAACTGTTAAAGCCGTGATTTTGAGATGCCAGTCTCTAATCACAAAGCAGTCTAAGTTTCCGTATTACATAATCTTAGATGCTATGAGGCGAGACTTCAACAGTTTGAGACGTAGAAAAGGTAAAGGTTATCTATGGTCACGTCGCAAACTATCGATTTTTCTTATCAGTCACAGTATACCACAAATGAGTACAAAGGTACTACAAGTCGACTTCAAGTAACAAGCAAAGACAACCTTTGCCTAGTTTGTGGCGATGAAGAAGGTGATTGCAGGGTATCCGAAAATCAAGAAGTTTGTCTCTGTCACGGTTATCAGGGAGCGGATATTGGGGAAATCATCAACGGATTTAGATGTACTGGATCGGCTCAAAATCCTAGATGGTCTGTATTTACAGTATTGCGTGAGAGAATCCAGCTAAACCTCTCTGATACTGATCGTAGGCAGACACAATATCTCCTCCATAAATGGAAAGAAATCAATCAAGAGGCAAAACCAGCTAAATCAAAAAGCCCTCTAGCAGAAGCTCAGAGCTTAACGCCATCAGAATCAGAAAAGCCTGAGTATATGCCGGTAGAGTGCAGGCATGAACATTATTCAAAAATTGCTCAAGAGTTAAATCAAGATGCCGAACTCATAACGTTTCTGAAAAAGAGGGGATTTACCGACGAGCAAATCGAGCGCTCACAGTTTAAAAGTGCTCGCCAGTATCAAAGGCTCTTAAAAAAATACCCTGCCCATTTACCAGGAATAGGCAGCAAAGGGAATCAATTAGTTTTAGTTAAAGATGGTTTTTTACTTCCCGTATTTACCTACGATGAAGAGATAGCTGTTTTTCATGCCAGACTCTACGATACTTCTAAAGGAAAATATAGAGTTATTAATGGCAATAGCTCATATCCAGGTGCAACGCCACAAGAATATAAAATTTTAACCTCAGAAAACACGTTAGAACCTCCTCTATGTGTTCGGAAAGTTCCTAGTCCTACCCATATAGGATTAACTGAGGGTGTAGGTGTAAAGCCTTTTTTAGCGGCGGATTTGACTAAAGGTATCATTTTTGGGGCATCGGGTGGTAATTTCTCAGCAAGTCAAAACCTTTTAAGAGAGTACATTAAAAGAGCTTTAGAAGATTATCCAGAGCTAGCTTCAAACCCTATTTGTCTTTACCCAGATGCTGGCGATATTGACAATCAAGAAGTGATGTTAAGGTGGACAAACACGAAGCTACTGTTAGAAAGTTGGGGGTATAATGTAGGGTTTGTTTGGTGGGGTCAAACCACTAAAGATGATTGTGATATTGATGAGCTAACCTCTGAGCAAATAAGCCAAACACAATTACTTACACCTAACGAATTTTTCGAGCTTCATTCAGATAAATTGATTTTCGTTGCTGACAGGTTTTTGCCTCCTGATAGGCTTAAGCGATGGGTTGCAAACAATGAATTTACCCCTACTGAAGGGTTTTCCTTTGATAGCCCTAAATTTACAATCCCAGCATTTGAATATCAAGGGTATGACTTATTATTCAAAGCAGCAATGGGGTTAGGCAAAACGGAAGCATTGCTAGACCTAATAAAGATACTTCAAGATAAAGGCATTAAATGTGTCGTAGTTGTGCCCCTAAATACTTTGTGCCATAACACAATAGGAAGAGCACTAAAAAAAGGCATTAACCTACAAAAAGTAGGGCAAAACAACCTTAGCCAAAATACAACCGAGGAAGAAGATTCTGAACAGGTTGAGGTGTTATTTGGTGGTGAAGGAAGCATCAAGCATCAAATCATGTGTACTGAGTCTTTAGCCAAAATTGAAAATGAATTACAAGGTGCTGAATTTATTATGGATGAAGCATTGATTTGCGTTAAACAAGTTTTATCAGGAGGTACGGTAACAGGAAAAAAGCAGGCGTACATCTTAGAACTAATTAAAAAAGCCATTAAAGTTTGTCGGCGTCGAATTTACCTTGATGCAAACATGAATGATAGGTTTGCCCAGCTTATTGCAGAACTAAGTGAAGATCCTAAAAAAATCATCAAAATTGAATACACCCATCAAATACCTAAAAGCCCTATTATCTTTAGGAAATATTTTTCCGTAGATTCAGAAGGGAAAATACCCAAGAAAGAACTTAATACAAAAAATAGTCACGTTTATGAGGTTCTGAACTCCGACCTAAAGCACTTCATTTTCAGTGATAATAGAAAACTTGTCAAGCAGTTAGCGCGTAATGCTAGCAATAACAAGAAAAAAGTTATCGCGATACATCGAGAAGCTAACGGGCAATCCTATGAAGAATGGTTCAAAGAAAATGAGCCGATTGCAAAGACACCGTTTGCAAAGAAATTAGCCGAAAACCCACTAGAACTTAAGAAAAATTGGGTCGAAGATTTTATGGATGATCCTGATAAGTTCATAGAGAATTTTCAACCTGATTTAGTTCTAGGCTCGCCCACAATTGCTACTGGTGTTAGTATCCAACTAAAATACTTTGACAGAAAGGATATGTTCTGCACGGGTGTGGCTGTGATGAAAACACTCACTCAAGGTACAGTTAGATACAGAAATCCAGACATCCCCTTGTATATCAGTTGTGTAAAATCGTCCACAATTGCCAGAAAAAATAATTATGGTGCAATGAATGAGTATTCATTGCAAGCAAAAATGGCAGAAGCATTACTCAATCACAAAGAAGAGCTAGCTAAAAAAGGCGAAGCAACGAGTCTTCCTGAGATAATGTCGGTTATAGAAGCCGCCTATAACCGACAAATCCCAGCTTTTTTTAATTATCAAGCACATCTAGATATAGAGGAGCAATTTGAAAAGGAACACCACAGCGCTTGTCTGATTTACAGCCTTAAAAGGATGGGTTATCAAATAAGTTTTGAAAATGTAGAAGTTAATTTATACGAAGCCGATAAAATATCGGGAATAGGAAATAATTTAAAATTGACACAGTCAATATTTTATAACAAGGAAAATACGGCGGTATGTGAAGCCGAACCTTATGAATCAATTGAAGAAGCCAAAGAAGTTGCCAAGAACAACCCTAATGCAAATCAACGAGCAAGAATCTCAAAAACTTTTCTGCTAAATAGATTACCTGGATTTAGCATAAATAGTGATTGGGATAAATGGTTTGTTAGAGAATATTGGGTAAAAAATCAACAAGCTATTACACAGGAGGAACTCTTACATCTAATCAAAAATCCTGAGTATAGCCACAAGTTACATGAAAAAAACGCCTATCATCTATGTACATCTCAATACACTTTCTCTCCATCACTACTAAAAGAGAACTTCCTTAAAGCGAAAGCCTTGAGAGACTTGGGTATTCTCGAACTGATTGAGAAATTAGAAAAACGAGAATTCATACACAAGAATAGTCCTGAAGTAGTTGATATGTTAACCCGAATAAGGACGGACAAAAAGCTTCGTGATTATTTAAATATGAAAGTCCCTGCTGAAAGGTTAGATGGGTCGGACAGGATGCGATTTATACGCACCCTATTAAATACTGTAGGTGTATTTCTAAGCAAAGGTAGGCAAATAGTAATAGATGGGATTCAAACAAGATGCTACCGATTACGGATTGATGAAGTAGAATTCGATTATGATCATGATGAAAAAACTGCTGAGAGAAAATTTGATGAGTTTTTCGCAGATTTACAAGCACGTAAAACTATACAAAAATGTCTGGACCGACGCATGGAGGCTTGGCTAGAAGCTTATGAAGCCCCGCAATGGGAAGTAGAAGCGGATAGAGATTTGCAATTTGAGCTAGCCAAAGGCTCAACAGGTTATGCTGAGCTAGTTAGAATGCAGATTCACAGCAAGAGAAATGAAAAAGTATATGAGCCCGTAAAATCCCCATTAGAAGTAAACGTTGCACATTTAGATGAACTAGCCGAAAACCCTCAAGAAAATGCTGAGGCTATTAAAACCCTATGGAAATCAGAATCAAAAGTCGTTAAAACTGCATGGCTTGAAAGAATCACCATTCAGACTCAAAAAGTCCTAGAATCCCTCAACCTCTATAATCCTTCTACTTTTGATGAGGAAGTTGAGGATGTGTATATTTGGGAAGAGGATGAAGAGGATGAAGACTACGAGAATTGGGTAGAGGAAGATTACGAGGACGAGGAAACGTTCTAAAAGTCTGAAATCTCCCATCACTGGGAGACTTCAAAAAACATTCTGAACTCAGTTCAGATTTTCTATCGCCTATTTATCGTTTTATAGCTATATAGTTAATTAATTATTAACCCCTTCCCAAACGACCCAAAAATCACCCGATTTACCAACTTTTTACCAACTGTATACCAATCATTTCCCAGCAATCCCCACCATTCCCCAAAAGCTTTGCAGAATCAGCCTTGTAGAGAACATGCTCTGATTTGGGGCT